>CALIMD010000101.1 GCA_938028645.1 uncultured Alphaproteobacteria bacterium | reverse complement strand
CTTCCATGGACGTTAACTACAGCACTTTGGGAAATGTGGGATTCAGCCAATATGGCGTTCTCCTTGTGCCCTCTCTTAACTCAAGCAGCTATTGATGCGTTAGAACGCCATGCCAGCAATGCTCAAAAAGAGACTTACCTGGAAAAACTTGTGTCAGGAGAATGGACTGGCACTATGAACCTCACCGAACCACAGTCAGGGACTGATCTAGGTACGATACGCACTAGTTCCATCAAGGAGAGTGATCACTATCGCATAAGAGGTCAAAAAATTTATATCACATGGGGCGACCATGATATGACTGAAAATATCATACATCTTGTGCTTGCAAGGTCTCCCGATGGTGCCCCTGGCTCAAGAGGATTATCACTATTTATAGTGCCAAAGTTTTTAATAAATGCCGATGGTTCATTAGGACAACGTAACGATGTCAGACCTGTCTCAATCGAACATAAAATTGGTATTCATGCCAGTCCTACCTGCGTGATGTCTTACGGCGAAAATGACGGTGCAATTGGATATTTGATTGGTGAGGAGAACCGCGGCATAGAATATATGTTCGTGATGATGAATAATGCACGTTTAGCCGTTGGGCTTCAGGGTTTAGCGATAGCAGAAAGAGCGTATCAGCAGGCTGTGAGTTTTGCGAAAGAGCGGGTTCAAGGAAAACCAATACAAGGTTCCCTCGACAATTCAACTATAATAGAACATCCAGACGTCAGGCGCATGCTACTCGGCATGAAAAGTCAAATAGAGGCTATGCGTGGTTTGTGTTATGAGGTTGCAGCAGATTTAGATCGTGCTAACAAGATCGAGAACAAAGACGAAAGAGAAAAAGCACAGGCTATGCTGGAACTGATGATCCCTGTAGTAAAAGCCTGGTGTACAGATACCGGTTTAGCTATCACGTCTACTAATATACAAGTTCACGGTGGCATGGGTTTTATGGAAGAAACCGGAGCAGGACAGCATTATAGAGACGCACGGATAACGACTATTTATGAAGGAACAAACGGAGTTCAAGCCATGGACTTGTTAGGGCGAAAAGTCGTCCGCAATGGAGGCGAAACAGTTCACGCCTTCATAAAAAATGTCCAAATGACAATTGACCAACTCGACACCAATAATCCCAGTCAATTGAGTATATCTACCCACCTTAAAAATAGTCTAGATGCTCTAAATTCGGCAGTTGCCTGGATGATAGAAACATTCCCAAAACAGCCCGGACAAGCCGCGGCTGGAGCAACATCCTTTTTGGAGATGATGGGTCTGATAAGTGGTGGATGGATGCTTGCAAGAGGTGTTATAGAAGCTGATATGCAACTCAAAAATAAACAAGGCGATAAAAAATTTTTAAACAGTAAAATAACAACGGCGCAGTACTTCGCCCAAGCCTTCTTAAGTCGAGCCCCCAGTCTTTTATATCCCATAACGGATTGTGGTGATTGTGTGATGGAATTTGAGGCGTCGAACTTTTAAAATTTTTTAACTTTTAAATAATAGAAGCTATAGTTAGATGCAAAATAAACCACATGTCCTAATCTATGCGCCTTGGTATGAGCCTGCGATGGACCGTTTGGACGAGATAGCAATAACTCATCATCTTTATGAAGCGGATAACAAAGAAGACTTTCTGGCGGAGCATGGTCCAAAGTGTTCAGTAATCGGGACAATGCATTACTGTCCAGCTTCACTTATGGACGCAGTTCCAAACCTGAAATTGATCTTGAATTTTGGAGTAGGTTACGACGGCGTTGATATACCAGCGGCGACTAAACGCGGGGTTACAGTGGTAAACACACCAGATGTACTTAATGACTGCGTAGCAGATATGGCTCTAAGCCTTATACTTGCAGGTAGAAGAAAAGTGCTCGATGCCGATCGGTATATTCGTTCTGGAGATTGGGAAAAAAAAGGTAATTTCGAGTACGTTCACAATGTGCATAGTTCCAAAATCGGCATCTTAGGACTTGGGAGAATTGGATTGGAAATTGCCAACCGTTGTAAGGCCTTCAAGATGGATATTGCATACCATCAAAGAACGAAAAGACCTGAATTAAACTTTAAATTTTATGAAAGCCTTATAGATATGGCTAAAGATTGTGAAATCTTAGTTGCTATAATTCCCGGGGGTGAGACAACAGAGAACATTATTGACGAGCGTGTGATAGAAGCCATTGGGCCAACAGGTCTACTCGTGAATGTTGCAAGGGGGACAGTGGTTGATAACGAAGCCCTAGCCCGATGCTTGAAAGATGGCAGACTTGGTGGTGCTGCTCTCGATGTATTCCCGAATGAACCCGCCGTTCCTGAAAGTTTATTAGAAATAGACGCTAATCTAATTTTGACCCCCCACATGGCCAGCGCGACCCACTTGACCAGAATGAAAATGGGTATGATATTATACGATAATCTCATGGCGTTGCGTGATGGAACCCCATTCAAAACACCTGTGAATTGAGCGAATTCAAAGTAGGTCGGAACCTGCTAGGTTTTTCATAGCTTGTTTTATTTCTTTTGGGATAGGTGTAGCCGCCCTCTTGGACAAATCAAAATAAACGCTTACCCCCATAGCAGTGGCCGCACAATAATCTTTAGAAAACACCCCATGGTGTACGATCATTGAGCTATTACCAAACCGGGTTATTGCAATTCCAACATCCACTTGACCCGGATACCTGAGTTCCTTTAAAAAATCAAACTCCAACCTACGGATCACCCAATCCTTAGTTTGTAACTCTGAATTATTTACGCCGGATATTTTCTGAGCGTCATCGAATAGGAGAGTGCGTGCGTTTTCCACCAATTGCCCGTAAGCATTATTATTAACGTGGCCTACTGGATCTAGATCGCTGTAACGCAGAATTTCTTTACTCCATTTTTTATAAGACCTTCGCTCATCCGCAACAAAATCAGCCATTAACACAACACCTTACCATCTTACTTCTGCAATCCCTTCAAGTGATTTTCTTCTATCAATAACATCCTAGGCGGCATCTGATGCGACAGACTATACTGTCATATGATCACCGTTTTACACTTCTTACCCTTAGTATGAGTCTCAATATACTAATGAATTTCCGGATCTACTGTCTCTTCTGTTCCCTCTAAAACATCGAAATCGCACCCAACATCTGCTTGAGTTATATGGTTGGCATAGATGGCACCAAAGCCGCGTTTAAATTTTTTTTCTGGCGGGACCCAGGCTTTTTTGCGTCTAATTAGCTCATCTTCTTTAACATGCAGTTCTAACTTTCGAGCGGAGATATCCAGTTCAATGATATCACCAGTTTCAACTAATGCCAAAGGACCTCCAACAAAGCTCTCTGGAGAGACATGGAGCACACATGTTCCATAACTTGTTCCACTCATTCTTGCATCTGATATTCTGACCATATCACGCACGCCTTGCTTTAAGAGTTTCTTTGGAATAGGTAACATACCCCATTCAGGCATACCCGGCCCACCCTGCGGCCCAGCATTTTTAAGGACTAAAACAGAATTCTTCGTTACCTCAAGAGCATCATCATCTATTCGGGTAGCCATATCGTTATAATCTGAAAACACAACAGCTGGCCCTTTGTGTTTTACAAGCGATGGATCGCAGGCTGTTTGTTTAATAACTGCACCATTTGGGGCAAGGTTACCGCCCAGTACGGCCAATCCACCCTCTTTCGATAACGGTGTTTCCCTACGACAAATAACATCTGTATTGTAGATATCGGCTCCTTTTAAGTTTTCCCCAATCGTTTTTCCGTTAACCGTGAGACAATCTAAATGCAGTAAATCCTTCAACTCACCCATCAGACCTCTAACTCCACCAGCATAGAAAAAGTCTTCCATTAAATATTTTCCAGAAGGTCTTATATTGGCCAACCATGGCGTACGTTTTGAAATTTGGTCAAAGCGAACCAAGTCAAGTTTCAGCCCAAGCCGCCCAGCCATTGCTATCAAATGAATAATTGCATTTGTTGACCCACCTAAAGCCATAATGCAGGTGATGGCATTTTCGAACGCTTTTTCTGTAAGGATGTCACTCGGCTTCAAGTCAGTCCATACCATTTCCACGATACGACGTCCTGAACGAGTGGCCATACGCGAGTGATTTGAGTCGGCAGCAGGGATAGAACTAACACCTGGTAACGTTAATCCTAGCGCATCCGCCGAGGACATCATTGTTGCAGCCGTTCCCATCGTCATACAAGTACCGGGGGCACGGGCAATTCCATCCTCTATTTCTTCCCAATCCTTTTCATCAATGTTTCCTGCTCGAAGTTCAGCCCAATATTTCCAACTATCACTTCCAGATCCTAAAGTATTACCCCGCCAATTACCTCTCAACATAGGACCAGCGGGCAAAAATATTGCTGGCAGCCCCATACTGGCCGCTCCCATAAATAATGCTGGAGTTGTCTTGTCACACCCCCCCATAAGAACAACGCCATCACAAGGATAGGAGCGCAATAATTCCTCTGTTTCCATTGCTAAGAGGTTACGATACATCATGGTGGAAGGCTTCTGAAAAGGTTCCGCTAGCGAAATTGCTGGCATCTCTATTGGAAAGCCACCTGACTGCCAAACCCCCCTTTTTACTTCCTCAGCTCGTTGACGAAAATGAGTATGACAGGAGTTAATCTCGGACCAAGTGTTAATAATCCCTATTACAGGTTTTCCTGCCCAGTCTTCCCT
>CALIMD010000100.1 GCA_938028645.1 uncultured Alphaproteobacteria bacterium | reverse complement strand
GTGTCTTCGGGTTTCTTTGCAAAAGTAAAAGGGCTCTGGGAGGACTTAAAGGATTAACATTGTCCTTCACTACCGTGGAACTACCTCAAAAACCCCCCAAAAACCAAGGGGTTTTGATAACTAGACAATAGATGTAGTGCCATCCATGAAAAACAAAAAAATCTTTAAAAAAGAGATTTTATGGTAGTGTTTCAACCTTTTGGGAGCCGTCTGCTCAAAGTTGCTTGAATTGCTCTGCCTTCCCCTTTTAGAAACGCTGTTGCAGCCCGATTTATTGCAATCGTGTATCGTATTCCAAACCTCTGTCCTTCAGACATTCGAGATAAAGGAGTGGAAATCAGGTCTCTATACTCTTCTTGTAATTTTGCTGATTGGCTATCGATTAAGGCCGCAATGTTCTCGGCTGGGAGGTGCTCGGCGAAATGAAAAGCGGCTAGAAAATCTGACGTGAGTTTCTCTTCTGCTCTAGTTTTTAGAATCTGGGCCTCAAAAACCGCTCGACCATTTTCTGTGATAGTATAAATTTTCTTTGGAAGGCTAGACGTCTGGATGGGATTTTTTTTCCCATCACTCACGATGAATTTTTTTGCTTCGAGTTTTCCTAGCGCAGGATATAAAGCGCCAAAACTTGCGGTTTGAAAATGCTTAAGGTCTGTGTTGATTATTTTATGGAGTTCATAGCCACTCTTCGACCCAGAATACAACACACCAAGACAAATCGTTTGTAGATTGAGCAAATTTGGTCCTTTATTCGATATATCGATTCGATATTAACATATATAACAATAAGTTAAAATAGATAAATAAAAGTATAAAATTCTGGGAAATTTTAATATTATACGCTGATTATATTGGTGCTTGAGATAATTTAGTCGAAGTTGCGGTAAAATAAGATATTAAACGATAAGGGGAATTGTTATGGGAAAACTGGCGGTAGGTATTATAGGTGCTAGCGGGCGAATGGGGATGATGACTATTGAGGCGGTACTTGACGATCCGATGGCTTCAATCGGGGGCGGGCTGGTACGTCAAAACAGTCCTATGGTTGGTCGTGATATAGGGTCTATGGTTGGAAGAGACCCAATTGCTATAGCTGCCACGTATGACATTGCCAAAGTATTTTCAGACTCTGACGTTATTATCGACTTTAGCCTACCTGATGCTTTTACAGAAATTGTCTCGATGGCTGTAAAAACTTCGACACCCATCGTCATCGGGACGACCGGTCTAACTAAAACACAAGAAGATACCATAAACGATGCTGCGCGGACCATTGCGCTCGTTTATGCATCAAACACTAGTCTTGGTATAAACCTCCTTTTTGCTATAATTGAGCAAATATCAAGAGCACTACCTACTGATTTTGATATAGATATACTCGATTTTCACCATAATAAAAAAATTGATGCTCCTTCTGGTACGGCTTTGAGCCTTGGTAAAGCCGCGGCTAAAGGTCGGGAAATAAATTTTGATGAAGTTGCAAAATTATCTAGAGAAGGTGGAGTCGGGCGCCGCCCATCAGGTGAGATTGGTTTTGCAGCCCTAAGAGGCGGAAATGTTATCGGCGAACATACAGTCATTTTTGCGGGTGCGGGGGAGCGTCTTGAAGTTTCTCATAAAACCTCTGGACGAGAAATATATGCCGCTGGGGCCTTGAGGGCTGCGCACTGGGTATCCAATCAGTCTAACGGTTTATACTCGATGAGAGATGTGCTTGGTCTAAAAGCTTGACATTACCCGTTATCCGAAGGCGTTCTTATGCCCATTACCAACCAAGGGCTTCAAGTGGGCAGCTAACTTCTGCTTTTCTTTTAAGCTCAAAAATTCCCCAATTTCCGAAAACTTTCCATGTGAGCTAAACATTAATTTAGATTGCCGATTAAAAGAGTCAAAATGTTCCAATTTGGCCCAATACTTGTTCAGCAGAATTGTTTTGACGCAAATGCCCCCGTTGAAGTATTTGATCTCTATTTTATCATTGCAAATCGTAATTTCCTCGCCTCGGTCAGATCGACGATATTGTGACTGGAACGCGATGTAGATTAGTAGCACGTCCAAGGCCATGAAACCGAAGACTGGCCAGGCACCAAACACCATAAAGCTGCCAGAAATAACCAGTCCAAAGCTCCCCAAAATTACAAGCACTAAGTTAGCCCCCTCAGGTCTAAGGCTCTGAGACGGTTCCAACCGCAATTTAATTAAACTCAAGCGAGGTACTCCTCAAAGTAACGCGTAGCCGTTTATGGCAAAGGTCCTTCTTCGTATATTTGCACACCAAAGACGCCGTCCTTACATTTCCCCTAATTTCCAACCATCTTATTGATACATTCTAATATGTTTATGTCGGTTTTTTCTCTCGATCTAAATTCATAGTAGGTAGACTCTTGCTGTCCCTCACGCCCATAAAAAAATATATCTAATACGCACCAATCTTTTTTATATTGCAGAACTACGGCGTTTCCTTCTTTCCTCATAAAGTGGGCCTTTCCAATCAAATTTTCGACCCCATTTAGTGTCTTTTTTAACAATACTCTTGGATTCACTACCCGAGCGATTCTCCTCGAGGTTTGTACCGATGTTCCCGTAACTTTTTTGGGCACAGTTTTTTTTGGGACCACTTCAACACTTTCATTGCCCTTTTTATATGTATTTTGGGTTAATTCTTCGCTACTACACCCACTTAGAAGAATAAGCGCACCGATGAAAATCCCACCCTTTGCACATAATTTTAAAACGCTCATTGGCAACCCCTGACTGTTAGTAAACCACGTTTAATAATAGTACCTTTTTATGTTAAAATTTATTTACGTAATATTGGACGTTGCTGAAGATGCCCCTCTGTGTGAGTGTTTCACCCATATCGCATAAAAAGTTCAATTTCTTAATCCGCACCCAATCGTTACTGTATTCCCCTAGCATTAGTGCGATACTGAAAAAAATGAGTGGTAATAATCATCCCAAGCATGGCCGATATCAAATTTAAAAGAGGCACTGTAGATAGGCATATTATTGTCACACCTATAAAAACGCTCCCTCCTCTATTTGCCTTCCAAAATAAAACTCGATCGTCCCGCTCCAGATGTCTGCTTGCAACAATCTCAAATAATTCCCTACTTAAGAGATACCCGTTTACGCCAAAGAAAATAAGAACACTAATGATAGGAAAAACTCCTCCAACAATATAAATGGGGGTAAGTAAAATATTGACGATAAGACATTTGAAAAGAAGGCGCCCACCCGTCTTGATCGACTCTACAACTCCCACAAATCTATGACCTACCCGGTTTGGATAATGTTTTTTTTCCACATGGTGAGCTATGTCTTCAGAATAAATACCTCCTATAATTATCATCATTGGCCCTAGAACTGCGGAAGCAATGACGAAAAGAGTGGCCCCAATGACCCATGAAGTTATTTTATTTAAAAAGTTTAACTCAAAAATTTGAACTGAGCCTAACAACCCCCAAAATAAAAGTGTCATCCCAAGGATAACTATAATAGAAATAGAGACGGTTTTTAGAAATACTAACCGCATCTTTGAATCAAATAAATCCAAAATGGATGTTCGAATTATCTTAAACACCGTTTCCATTCCTCAAAATTATAAAAACTATTTGTTGGCGCACCGTTCATATCGACATTATACTTTATAATTGTTGAAAAATTGAATTTCTTATTTCTTATATGGGTGCGATGTGACCAAGACAACCGATGTTACTGCCATTGGCAATGCGATAGTTGATGTGGTCACGACCGCGGATGAGGATTTCCTTACGGATCATGGCATAGACAAAGGAGCAATGACTTTAATAAATGCGGAACAACTTCAATCGCTCCTCCCAAAAACCCACGAGGCAAAAATAATTTCGGGTGGATCAGCCGCTAATACTATCGTGGGATTTTCGATGTTAGGTGGGAACGGCGCCTATATCGGCAAAGTAAAGAATGATGCTGCTGGCAACGCATTCAAAAAAGATTTGACGGACCTTGGCGTGTCTTATACCACAACGTCAAATTCTTCGGG
>CALIMD010000099.1 GCA_938028645.1 uncultured Alphaproteobacteria bacterium | reverse complement strand
CCGCACCTGTGCCAGTTCCGCCTCCCATTCCAGCTGTAATAAAGACCATATTACTGTCTCCAAGCTCTGCCAGAAGTTGGTCCATAGCTTCCTCAGCGGCAGCTTTTCCAACATCTGGCCTCGAGCCTGCCCCAAGGCCTTGTGTCACGGTCATCCCCAGTTGCAAACGCCTATCTGCTAGAGAATTACTTAAAGCTTGATTGTCCGTATTGGTGACAATGAAATCCACGCCTTCCAGATTGGACCGGATCATGTTATTCACGGCATTCCCACCAGCACCGCCAACACCGACAACACTAATTCTTGGCCTCATTTCGATATTATCGTGTGGAGTTGAAAAGTTGATTGTCATTTAAGCCTCCGATGTTTTTGAATTGAAAACTGGTTGAGATATAATTTTTTTAGCGCCTGATTTAATATTTATTGTGTTTGTACTGCTCATTGGTTTAATAACTGGCGGTCTTCGAAGGACAGCCCCATTAACTGAAATACTTGCGTGTAAAGATACTTGGTTAGACATTTAAAAGTTCTCCCTAATCCATGAGCCAACTTTTCCAAAAACTCCATTTGGCTCTACCCTATCCATAATCCCATAGCCGGAATTATTGAATCTCGGATCAACTCCATAAGCCAATAGGCCTACACAAGTTGAAAATGCTGGCCCTGACACGGCGTCAGCCAATCCATTTGTTCTCATGGGCCTCCCCAGACGAACTTGTTTGTTTAATATGTTCTGAGCCAAATCCCGTAGTCCAGGTAGCTGGCTGCCCCCTCCCGTCACAACTAGTCGTCGACCCGCGATTGGATCTAATCCCGACTTAGCGATACTTTCTTTAATAAGCTCCAGGATCTCCTCCAACCTCGGTTGGATAATACTGATAAGTTTTGATTTTTTGATTTGCGAATTAGTCGTTTGCGTATCATCGCCCAATTGTGGAAACTCTATAAACTCCCGATCATCAATTGCGGATAATATCGCATTTCCATGCAGAGTTTTTAATCGTTCGGCTTCGACAAGCGAAGTTGATAAACCCCTAGCAATATCGTTTGTGATATGAGTGCTACCTATTGGAAGGCAATCCGTAAAAATCACATTCCCTTCAAAAAATATTGCTATTGTTGTGGTTCCGCCTCCCATATCAACAACGGTTACTCCCAAGTCAATCTCGTCTTCTACTAAAGAAGCCAATCCTGCCGCAAAAGGAGAAACAACGAAGGTCTCTATATTTAAATGGCAACGTTCGACTACTGTTTTTAGGTTCTGCTTTGGACCAGATTCAGCAGTTACTATATGCATTTTTGCAGCGAGGTTTTTTCCAGCCATACCACATGGATCTTTTACACCCCTATTGCCATCTATTGAGAAGTCGATAGGCAGCACATGCAAAAGATCTCTCCCTTTAACGATGTCTATATTTTTTCCTTCTTGCATGATCTTTCCAAGATCGGCTTCTACAATTTGATGTCCATTAATATCCAGATCTATCGCTATTGATTGGGACAACGGGCTTCCACTAGAAAGATTGATGTATATACTGTCGATAGTCTCATTCGACATGGTTTCGGCAGACTGAACAGCCCTTCTAATAGACACTTCACAGGCCTCCATATCTACGATGGCACCATTGCGCATGCCCTCGGCGACATTATGACCAATACCAATAATTCTGATGTTAGATAACTGTTTTGTTAGTTCTATATTTCTATTATTTTCAACCTGGGCAATGAGGCAACACACCTTCGTCGAGCCAATATCTAAGGCAGCAATCATTCCATTCTTTGGTCTAATAAATGGTTTCTTCACTGGCAGAGCCTCCTAAACTTTTTCTTCATGTCGTCCTACCCGGTTCTCTAATAACGGAGGCTTTTGCTGGTGTTAATTTGATAATAAATTGATCAATAATCCTCATATCTACCGCAATGACATCACCATTCAGAACTTTATGTCCTTTCTCTATCGTTGCCAGATGAGACCATGCTTTATCTATTTGTTTTTCCGGTAATTTAATGTCTATTTTGTCATCGACGCGCACATTCCAGCGTCTGCTACCAACAAAAGTAAGGGCTTTTACCCGCCTGAATAGCTCTGGTTCTTTCTTTAGTATGGGCAAAACTTGCTTTACCTTTGCCGGGGCATCGTTACCAATAATTATAGGTAGATGCTGAAAAAGGTCGCCACTCAACTTTCGAATAGTAACACCGTCTTCATCAATCAGTGTGAGACGACCGTTCCTTTGCCATCTTCCAGTTGGCCTGCGTTCCTCTAAATTTATCACTACTTTATCTGGAAGCTGTCTTTGAATTTGCGCTGTTTTAACCCACGGTAAGGCCACAACACGGCCTTGGATCAGATCTAGATCTAAACCTAAAATGGGTTCCCCGAGCTTTACATTCAACGCTTCAAGTAAACTGGTTTTCGTTGTATTCTGTCGACCATTGACTAAAACCTCATCAACAACCAACCCGACTGCACCAGAGATGGCAACTTCATACTTTGGAAGTTCCGATAAAAATCGGTCCTCATAATCATTAGTTTTAATTGCAATACTAACAATGAGAATTAAAACCATGCCAGAAAGTGACCAACGCAAACTCCGTCCTAGAAAATTTGGGGCAAATAAGATCTTCTTTCCGAAAAGTTGAAATTTTTGATAAACGGTTTCGTTATTTTTTAGAGATCGCACTGTGCTACCTCCACAATTTTGGAAACAAGATCTGGAAAATTAATCCCTTTAAAAGCAGCCTGCTCTGGTATTAACGATGTGGCAGTCATGCCAGGTTGTGTATTGATTTCTAAAAGATAAAGTTCACCTGGTGCTTTTTTAGTATCATCGTATCTGAAGTCGGTTCGCGTTACTCCCCTGCAGCCAAGAGTTTGATGAGCACAAAGCGCAGCATCTAATGCCTGCGCGGTTATCAAATCAGGTAGATGAGCCGGATAGACATGAACAGAACCGCCGGCCTCGTATTTTGCGTTATAGTCATAAAACCCCCTATCTGAGGTAATTTCAGTGACACAAAGTGGTTCTCCATCCAACACACCCACTGTTAATTCACGCCCAGAGATGAATTCTTCCACCAAGAAACAATCTCCGAAATTCCAATTTCTCAAAATTTGATCGACGTTGTTTTGGCCGAATTTTATAATATTCACGCCAACACTTGAGCCTTGATCGATTGGTTTAATGACGAATGGCATCGAGTAGGTTTCCATGAACCGAAGATCATTTTTGGTCTCGACTGTTCCTTTTGGACATTTTAAACCTGCCCTCGTGAACAATTCCTTTGTTCTAACTTTGTCGATTGCAAGAGCTGATGCCTGAACACCAGAATGCGTATAGGGAATACCCATTATATTCAATAGACCTTGAATATTTCCGTCTTCTCCCATAGGTCCGTGTAATGCATTAAAACAGATATCCGGACGAGTTTTGGCCAAGATATTCGCTACATCCCTATCAACATCAATTTCACTGACTCTATAACCCGCTATGCGTAATGCGGTGGCGCAGGCCTTGCCACTGGCCAAAGAAACCTCGCGCTCTGAAGACCAACCTCCCATGAGTACCGCTACATGAGTCGTCATTTTTTTTCTCCAAAATATGAAGAAATATCTTTTTCAGCAGCTCCTATTCTTCTAATTTCCCAGTTTAATTGTACCCCCGATGTATCTAAAACTCGTTTTCTGACACATTCACCTAATGTTTCAAGGTCATTAGCCTTAGCGTCACCAGTATTAATCAAAAAGTTGGAATGTTTTTCTGAAACCTTCGCCGCACCAAAATGCTTTCCACGACATCCTGCGGCATCTATTAACTTCCAGGCCTTATAGCCAGTTGGATTTGCAAACGTACTACCACCCGTTTTTTCCTTGATCGGCTGACTTTTTTCTCTCTGACGTTTAATAGTTTCCATTTTAGCTTTTATGTCTATTGAATCAGAAAAGGGCGCTTTGAATAAAGCTGATAAAAATATCCAACCCTCATCGATCTCACAGCATCTGTAACCCATACCTAATTCCTCAGCAGCTATAACGTGCAGTCGGCCATAGGGATCTATGACCTCTGCCTCAATTAATACATCTTTAAACTCGGCCCCATAGGAACCAGCATTCATCCGCAACCCTCCTCCTATTGTTCCTGGAATCCCGCTCAGGAATTCCAGTCCTCCTCTTTTTGCATTTAATGCTACTTTGGCCGCCTGAGAATTTAAAACTGCACTTCCGATACGAAGTGTTTCTTCTAAGAACACGATATCGGAGAATGGTTTTCCAAGCTTTATAACAACACCCGGAATTCCTCCATCTCGAATCAAGAGGTTGGACGTCGCACCAATAATGGTTACCGGAACTCCTTCCTTATTATTTTCTAAAAATACACTTAGATCTTCTACATCTGCAGGACGAAAAATAACTTCGGCCATTCCCCCTACTCGAAACCAAGTAAAGGGGCTCATGTCTACGTACTCTGTATAACGACCACGAACTTTTGGGAGCATCGTTATAAGTGGATTACTCTTTTGAAAAATATAATTATCACTGGCAATCATTGAATTGTAACCGCCTCTTCTATTTCTTGAGATGAATTTAGGTCGGTTAATATTTTTCTCCTATTGGTGTTCCCGGTTGTTATTGGCTCTAACTGATTCACTCCAAAGATATGTTCCAATTCTTTTGGCAACGTTTGTGCTAATGTTGTTATATTCCCTGCACCGAGAAATATAATAAAATCAAAGGTTCTACTTCAGGACTTGTCATGCAGACACCTCCAGCTGTTATGGGCCAACCTGATTACTAGGTGCAGTATAGAAACGCTTTAAGGAATTCTGTGGCATCTACTTAGAATAGGCAATCAA
>CALIMD010000098.1 GCA_938028645.1 uncultured Alphaproteobacteria bacterium | reverse complement strand
TTTTCAGATTATCGAACGTCTTGGCAACGCACCACGCTCTTCGTTAAATGATTTGATTAAAACACTGAGTGATAGCGATAAGAAAAACCTGTCAAAATCAGGTCTGCGTTTTGGTATGTATACTGTTTTTGTTCCAGAATTACTAAAGCCAAAACAAGTAACGCTTCTTGCAATCTTGTGGAGGGTTTTTAATGAGGACAAATCATTACTGGAATTTCCTACACCAGGGCGCGTCTCAATTCCTAAAAATGTTAAAATTAAAGAAAGCTTTTATCATGTGCTTGGTTTTATAGATTTCGGTTCCCAGATGATCCGGTTAGACATAGTTGAACGGTTAGGGGCAATCCTAAGGAAATGTGCCCGGAATGGACCTTTTTCAATCAATGCAGAGATGTTGTCTTTATTGGGGCTTAGCCACGAAGGTATTACTCCTGTTATAGTAAAGCTTGGGTATCAGCAGCTGAAAAGCGCTGATGGTGAAATTAGATTTAGACGTCGTAATCAAAAATATAAGAGAAAACCTCAATTTAGAGCAAACAAATCAACCGAAACCTCTTTGAAAAAAACAGGCAGCCTGCGAAAAACGCAAAGGCCACCCTCTGAGAAAGCTGAAAGATTAAAATCCTCACCATTTTCTGTCTTAGAACAAATAAAGTTAGTTCACTAATGAATCAGGAGCAAAGTAACCAACGTTTAGATAAGTGGCTGTGGTCAGCTCGTTTTTTTAAAAGTAGAGCTTTAGCAACAAAATTACTGAGTGCGGGTAGGGTTCGGTTATCTGGAAAAGTGGTCACTAAATCCAACCAATTGGTGAAGAAAAATGACGTACTGACCTTTCCACAAGGGTCGTTTATCCGTGTTATAAAGGTGCTATTCTTGGCTGAACGCAGAGGGCCAGCGCCTGAGGCGCAATTGCTCTTTGAAGATTTATCACCCATAGAACAACAGAAAGAAGCGGCGAATAAACTCGCTGAATTTAACGGCACGGTTTCCAACAGACCTCGCGGCGGGGGGCGACCTACAAAAGATGATCGTAGAGCTATAGATAGGTTAATGCGAAGAGATTGATAGTTTAGATATACTTTTAAATAACACTGTTCTAAAAATTTTTCTGAATATCATAAAGTTTCGTGACAAATTACAGTTACATGTGCAACTTATCCCCTTATGCACCTTCTTATATTAGCAATTGTTGCGATGCTTATACAGCAAACCGTAGCGACAACCGCCAAAGTCGGATTACCGGCTTTATTTCCAGCTTTGGCGTCCGACTTATCATTCAATGCTGAGTTGGTCCTGGTATATACTTGGTTTTTTGCTCTCGTTTCTTTAGTTTTTATGGCGTGTTGTGGAGGTATAATTCAACGCTTTGGTGCGCTTAGGACAAGTCAATTAGGCTGTGTCTCCATGGCTTTAGGATTGATTTTAGCTGCTTTCGCGCATCAGACACTGCTACTCATACCAATTTTTGCTATTACTGTCCTTCTAATCAGTTCTGGCACCACGGTAGCAACTCCTGCCAGTTCACAAATTCTTGCCGAATATGCTCCACGAAAATGGGCGCCACTTGTGTTTTCGATAAAGCAGACCGGTGTTCCAGCTGGCGTCGTGATTTCTGGACTGATTCTGGTGCCACTTGCTGTGAGTTTTGGATGGAGAATCACACTAATAGGAACGGCATTACTTTGCATTTTGATATCGGTAATCTTACAACCTCTCAGAGAGGAGTTTGATAAAAAACGCGATCCTCGTGCTGTCCCGAGATTGGGTGATTTTATTACTAATATAAAAGACGTAATAAAATTATCAGAACGTCGTGGGATGGCGATAGCGGCCTTCAGTTTTGTTGGAATGCAATCTGTTTATACCAACTTTACCATTACCTACTTATATGAAGATTTAAGCTTCAGTCTGGAAGAGGCGGGACAAGTGCTTGGACTAGCCACATTTTTGGCGATACCGGCAAGAATATTGTGGGGTTGGGTAGGCAGCACATTAATGCAACCAAGACAGTTATTAGCCTTCTTGGCATTAGTAATGGCCATATCAACCATACTGATGGGAGCATTTGATGAGGAGTGGAGTCACGCGGCGGTCTTAACTGTAAATTGCGCCATTAGTCTCTCAGTTTTATCATGGCATGGCGTGCTATTATCGGAAGCGGCACGTTTGGCTCCTGCAGGTGAGGCGGGACGAATAACAGGTGGGATTTTGGCATTTGGCGCATTGGGGCAGATAGTTTTTCCGGCTTTATTTGGTCTGGGATATTGGACGGGGGGTTATAGTTTGGCTTTTACTATGATATCTGTTCCCGCTGCTCTTGTTAGCGTCACATTTTTTCTCTGGAAACGCTGACCTTCTGAAAAAGATATGAGAGGTTTTCATGAAAGGAATTGACGTAGAGAGAGTGAGAGCTGAGACTCGAGGTTGCAGAGATTTGATACATTTTAATAACGCGGGGGCGTCACTGATGCCTGCCCCGGTAGCGGATTATCTATGTAATTTTCTTCGTGAAGAAGAGATGAAAGGTGGTTATGAAACGCGTTCTTTACGAAATGTAGACATCGAGAGCTTCTACAAGTCTGTATCCCTACTTTTGAATGCGAAGCCGAAAGAGATAGCATTTGTGGAGAATGCCACTAGAGCTTGGGATATGGTTTTTTATGCTTTGCCTTTAGGGCCCGGCGATAAGATATTAACTACTGTATCTGAGTACGGTAGTAATCTAATCGCGTACCTTCATAGAGCAAAACAGACTGGAGCAGAGCTCGTTATTATACCGAATGATAAAAACGGTCAGATCGATATTAATGCCCTTGAGCAAAATATCGATAAAAAAACTAAATTAATTTCCATAAGTCACATTCCCACTGGAGGGGGACTGATTAACCCGGCTCACGATGTTGGAAGAATTGCAAAAAAATACTCTATTCCCTTTTTGTTAGATGCATGCCAATCCGTGGGTCAAATACATTTGGACGTAAAAGCCATTGGCTGTGATTTTTTATCGGCCACGGGTCGAAAGTATCTCCGGGGACCGAGAGGAACGGGTTTTCTTTATGTTCGAGAGGATTGGATAGAACGGCTAGAACCTCCGTTACTTGACCAGTTTGCAGCAGAACTTATAGATGCTGGAACTTATGAGGTTAGAACAGACGCTAAGCGTTTCGAAAATTGGGAACGGTATTTTGCGGGGCAAGCTGCTCTTGGGAAAGCCGTGGACTATGCTATGGAACTTGGCCTGAAGACCATAGAGCAGAGGGTGTCTGATCTCGCGGCCTATCTCAGGGCAGAACTCCAAGAAACAGGGCTTGTAACATTAACTGATCAAGGTGCAAAAAAATGCGGTTTAGTTACATTCGAACATTTAAGGCTTAATGCTGAGCAAGTTAAAACACAACTCTCAAATCATAAGATAAACGTTTCAACCTCCAGTGGATCGGGTATGAAACTTAGCTACTTAGAACGTGGTTTAGACGAACTTGTTCGAGCAAGTGTCCATTACTATAATACGCAAGAAGAAATAAACAAATTTATAGAAGCACTGCGATCGCTGTGAGGACAACCGATTATGTTTTTGTGAAAATAACAGATAGATTATTCGATGGCATCTTTACCATTCTATCTAATCTCAGGGCATGCTTGTTTGCTAACTTCTCCATTTCCTCTATATTTCGTAAACCCCAATCCTCATTTCGCTCTCTTAAACTTTTGTCAAACGCTATATTCCCTGCAGCGGTGGGTACGTTATTTTGTGTAAAGGGTCCATAAAAATACAAAAACCCATCTTTTGGTAGAAATTTCTGAGCCCCCTTAAAGATACCTGTAGTGACCGACCATGGGCTTATGTGGATTACATTGATGGAGACGATTACATCGATATTATCGTCAGCAGTTAAACACCAATCGGGTTGTGAGGCGTCAATCAAACGCGGACTGGAGGGAATATTGTGCGTCGCTGTTTGGGCCCATCCAGTGATACTTTCGAAGTTAGAAGCATCAACATCGGTGGGGATCCATTTTAAGCATTTAATTCCTTCTGAAAATATTACGCTATGTTGGCCCGTTCCGCTTCCTATTTCTAAAACTGAACATTTCTCTGGCAATATATTCCTAAGTACCCTCAATATTGATGAGGCATTTCGCAACGCAGATGGCGCAGTTTGGCACAAAAATTTTTCAGGTGGGGGTGACTTCTTTTGCATTTTGGTACATTTATCTCTGGTAGTAATTGCATTAAGTCCACAATAAATCATTTAAGAGGTTTTGTGTAGAATGTTAGAATATCTAAAAGATGCCCTTTTGGGATCAAACAAAAGCGAAAAAAAACCACAGAAAATTACTGACCCAGTAAAATTGGCTAGTGCAGCACTACTTGCGCGAGCTGCCTGGTTAGATGGGAAACTGGATGCGGCAGAGGAAGTAGCATTAAACAGGTTAATGGTGGAGAGATTTTCTATAAACGAAACAGAAGCGAAAGAGATTATTGCGGAAGCGACTGAAGACGTTGATAATGGCAATGATATTTACAAATACACAAAGGTAGTACGAAATTCCTTCGATAATTCTGAGCGTGTAGCTTTGATGGAAATGTTGTGGCAACTGGTTTACTCAGATGGAGAACTCCACGATTTTGAAGCCACTTTGATGAGAAGGCTAGCAGGACTTCTTTATGTAGATGATCGAGAGAGTGGTGCTGCTCGGAAAAGAGCTCTTAAAAAATTAGGGGTTGGCTAATAACCCATCTTTTGCTAGCAAAGCAATTTGGTTTAAATGGCCATTGAGGAAAAATATGACGTATGTAGTTACCGAGAATTGTATAAAATGTAAGTATACCGATTGCGTAGAAGTTTGTCCGGTAGATTGCTTTTATGTTGGTGAGAATATGTTGGTGATTCATCCTGACGAGTGTATCGATTGCGGCGTTTGTGAACCAGAATGTCCCGCGGAAGCGATATTGCCGGATACAGAGCCCGGAGCGGATGAATGGATTGAACACAATCGAAAATATGCGGATGAGTGGCCAAATATCACCCGCATGATCCCACCCGGAGAAGAAGCAAAGACTTTTGATGGTATGGAGGGTAAATACGATAAATATTTTAGCGAAAATCCCGGAGAGGGCAATTAACTCTGCTATATAGAGCCATGATAGATTATAAATAAGTTACAAACAGAAGATACAAACACTACTTATTTCCTCCGAAGTGTGATATACTATCCAACCTTTTTGTAGATAAACTCCAAAAATGCTGTTTGGGATCTATTTCAATTTAAAAGAAGCAGATCGTTTCGAATGGACTTTGTGCATTAGGCTGTTGAATATTACTGCTTGTGAAGGAAGAGAGTAGACATGACAAAAAAAATCGATTTCAAAACAGAAGATTTTGTTGTCTATCCTACGCATGGGGTCGGAAAAATATTAGGAACCGAAACACAAGAAATTGCAGGAACCGAGCTGGACCTCCTAGTTATTAATTTTGAACATGACCGAATGACCCTTCGTATTCCCGTTGCTAAAGCAGAGACTTCGGGGTTGAGGAGACTTAGTTCCCGGAAACAAATGGATTTGGCATTGGTAAAGTTAGAGGGACGTGCGCGAGTTCGACGCACTATGTGGTCACGTAGAGCCCAGGAATACGAAGCCAAGATAAACTCCGGCGATCCTGTCTCAATAGCCGAGGTTGTTAGAGATTTGAGGAGAAACTCAAATCAGTCAGAGCAATCTTACAGCGAGCGCCAAATGTATCAAGCTGCTCTGGATAGGTTGGCCCGTGAATTTGCGGCAATCGAAAATATAGATGAGGAAACAGCTATATCACGGCTTGAAAGATTAATGCATGTGGACGCGCCGGAAATAGATTCATCAAAAGATGTTGATGCAGATGATGATGAAGACTTTCAGTAGTTGAAAGTCAAAAAAGCCTTAACACCCCGAGCCACTCGGGCGGTACCAAACTTTCAGTTTAATAGAGTGATCTGCGATAAGAGCGGCCCCGTATAGACTTAAGCAATGGTTATTTATGATACGGTGGAGCAACGAATGTCATCAGCGTTTATGTCGGTAGAAGATAATGAAACTAAACAGGCAAACAAACGCTACATAAAGCAGGCTATGTCTGAGCCATTGTTGGAAAAAGATCGCGAGCACACACTAGCAAAGGCTTGGCGAGAAAACGATGATGAGAAAGCGCTGCATAAGTTAGTTCAGCCGTACGCGAGATTAGCCATAAGTATGGCCTTCAAATACAAATCATATGGTTTGCCAATGGGTGATTTGATACAGGAAGCGAATGTCGGCTTAATGCAGGCAGCAGCTCGGTTCGATCCTCACAGGGAGGTGCGTTTTTCGACCTATGGGTCGTGGTGGATGAGAGCAGCAATACAGGAATTTATTCTTCGGAATTGGTCGATCGTTAGAATGGGAACAACATCCGCGCAAAAGACACTCTTCTTTAATCTGCGTAGATTGCGAGCGAAGATCGAGCGGACAGGCGAAAAATTGCATATTGATCAGCAGAGAGAGCAGGTTGCTAATGATTTGAATGTGCCACTCAGAGACGTTATATCGATGGAACGGCGCCTCGATGGTCCTGATCAGTCACTGAATGCAACCGTTTCTGATACTATGGCATCTGAACTCCAAGATTTGATTGTGGATGAACGCCCCAATCCTGAAATTTTAATTAGTGGTGTAAGAGACTCGGAGTTAAGATCGGAAATTCTGCGGGAAGCAATGGCAAGCCTGACGCCACGGGAATACACGATCATCCAGAAGAGAAGGCTTGTAGATGATGGTGCAACACTCGAATCGCTTGGAAAGTTTTTTGGCGTTAGCAAGGAGCGTGTAAGGCAGTTGGAGAATAGAGCGTTAACAAAACTGAAGGATAATATCGCCCTTGCAGTTGAGCGACCGTCGGACCTTTATTAGTTGGGTTAAACATTATCAGTTAGGGCGGATTAATTTAGTAGCCATTACCTCTTAGTGTGGTCAAGCATGGTGTAACTGATTATCTTGTACAGCGGACTAGTATCGGTGGAAGCATTGTTTGCGGTTAGTTTTAAACAAAAGTATTGTAAAATTGTTTGGTTCATGTTGATTAGGGTCTCCCTATAAACAAGAGCTATTATCGATGAGTTATCACCTGTTTCCATCAATCTTTCCGAATAAAAGTGGTTATCTGAGGGTCTCCGAGCTACATGAACTCTACTGGGAGGAGGTTGGAAACCCGAATGGCGTCCCCGTTGTTTTTTTGCATGGAGGACCTGGAGCCGGATTTGCACCCATTCATCGTCAATTTTTCGATCCAGCATTTTACCGAATAATATTATTTGACCAGCGCGGGGCGGGGAAATCGCGTCCTACAGCGGAATGCAGAGAAAATACGACTGCCGATCTTGTCAATGATTTAGAAGTACTTCGCGTTTTTTTGGGGGTTGACAAATGGTTGATATTTGGCGGGTCTTGGGGAAGCACGCTAGCGTTAGCTTACGGGGAGGCTTACCCGGATCGTTGTTCTGGTTTTATCTTACGCGGAATTTTTTTAGGTACACAGTTAGAAATTGATTGGTTTGTCAATGGAATGGGGGTCTTTTTTCCAGAGGCAAAAAGAAAATTCCTAAGATTACTAACAAAAACGGAGATGGAGGATCCACTATCAGCATTTTCATCACGTCTAAGTGACCCAGATCAAAAAACGCGCCAAGAGGCAGCTGAAGTTTGGAGCTCTTATGAAGAGTCCTGTTCTATGTTAATGCCCAAGAACCGAAATCCGAGTGTGAGTATCTCACCGAGTCAGATGTTAGCGCTAGCACGCATCGAGGTGCATTACTTTACTCACCAAAACTTTTTAAAACCTAATGTTTTGTTAGATGATATTGCAACCATAAGCGACAAGCCTGCGTTCATTATTCAAGGTAGATATGATGTTGTCTGTCCGATATATTCGGCCGATAAACTCGCCAATCTTTGGCCTAAAGCACAATATCAAATTATAGATGCAGCCGGTCACTCTGCGTTAGAACCCGGTATTCAATCAGCATTGATCAATGCGACGGAGAAAATGAAAAATTTAGGAAATTTTTGAGCTAAGTTTTGTGATACAATGTGATTATATCGTTATTTAGGAAAATAAATTTTATGTTACGTTTCTGCAGTATTTTCATAGCCAGTTTTTTTTTACTGATATTACCATTGCAAAATGTCGCCCTAGGCAAAGAGCCAGGGTTTCTAATTTTTGGCGCCGGTGTCTATGATATGTTCGATGATGAAACTACGGGCGAATTTAGATTAGAATATGTCTTCCCTGAAACGGATAAACTTAGCCTATTTACACCTTTTATTGGTTTAAGCGGGACTGTTGAAGGGGCCACGTATGGATATGCGGGTATAGGTTTGGATTTATATTTTGATGATAAAGCAATCTTAACCCCAAATTTTGCAGCTGGGATATATGGGAATGGTGATGGTAAAGATTTAGGCTATGCAATAGAATTTAGGTCTGGTTTCAATTTTATGTTGTCTTTGCACGATAATTCAAGAGTAGGATTCTCATTTCACCATGTGTCCAATGCGGGCCTGGATGATCGTAACCCTGGAGAAGAATCTCTATTGTTTATTTATTCCATCCCAATTCTAAATCTATTCGGTCGATAGACTTAATTCGATTTCATTCTATGAGAGAACTCAATAGATTGGTGCGAAGTTTAAACCATTATCTAAAACCACCTAATTAAACAGGTGTTTTATATTCCTGATAAAAATTACATTGTCATTTGGATTTTTTCTTCATCGACGCTAACAGGTAAAATGTTCGCTGGGTGACTATGGATTTTTGGTTCGTCCTCTAAAGTTTCGATTAAACCTACATTTCTTGCCCATTCTTCGAATATCTTATTCCCCGTTTGTTGTAGTGAAAACAAAATTGTATTTGAATAAACTAAGTCTGTAGCATAATCTATCTCGC
>CALIMD010000097.1 GCA_938028645.1 uncultured Alphaproteobacteria bacterium | reverse complement strand
CGCGCTTATCATCACTGAGTCCAGACGCAATGAGATACTGGTCGCTATAAACAACAAATGAGCGAACTACTTGGGAGGCTATGTAAATCAATCTTGTCATAAAAAGGATACGGAGAGCAGGGCTCTTTAGATCATCACTTTTATTGCTCCATTAACGAAATAAAAAAATAATAAGCCTCTACTTTTATAGCGATGAACGCTTTAATGATGTTATTTAAAATAATGAACTCGATTCCACTGAGACTATTTATAGAAAACTTATAAACCAGTATACGGAACATAATATGATCACTAAAGGAATAAAGGAGCTTTGCCAGGAAGCTGAGAAGGAGATAGAAACACTCAATGTAACTGATGTGATGCTTCTCTCAAAAAATAAAGATACACAGTTGATCGATATTCGCGATATACGGGAGTTGTGGCGAGATGGAACAATTCCGGGCTCGATACACGCGCCGCGCGGGATGCTTGAATTCTGGGTAGACCCAGAAAGTCCTTATTATAAAGAGGTATTTGGTTCTGGGAAAAAGTTTATCTTCTATTGTGCAGGAGGTATGCGATCCGCACTTGCAGCTCAAACTGTTCATCGTATGGGACTTACTCCAGTGGCACATATGTCAGACGGTTATGCAGGATGGGTTAAAGCCGGTGGCGCTACTGAGTCTAAAAAGCCCAAGACATCCGACCAGCGCGACTAAATTATGTTTTGTCGGTGGTTAAAAGTCAGGCTAACGTGCAATCAGCTAAAAGGGTGATTGCTAAAGATGTTAAGGATTATCCTCAATACGAGTTGGTCCTTGGCCAAAGGATCTACCTTCCAATTCTAAAAACTTTTCCTCTTTAGAAGTATTGCTTCTTTCTAGAACATAATTTCTATGAGGGAACCGACCATAGCTTTTCACAATGTCTCTATGCCCACTCCAGCCGACAATACTGAGTTTGATATAACTGTGCCATCTTGAATGACTTACTTCTAATAGTTTTTGAAGAAGTTCACTACCCTGATCCTGATCGTCCAAGAATTCCGAATGGTGTAAAGGATGATAAAGCCATATTCTAGCGACCACATGCAAACGGGCATCAAACTGGTTTTTAATTATCTGTCTCAAGTACCTCAAAGCATGAGAGTCACCCGAGTACGCTTCTCGGGTGCCACGAAACAAGTTACGAGTAAACTGATCAAGAAGTAATATAAGTGCAAGAGAGCTTTGCGGTTCACTGCACCACTCCTCTAAAGCGCCCGCCCGTGCTTTCTGCACAGCATCTCCAAAAAGAACACGTATCCTTTGATCGGTATCGACTGACCCTTTGTACCAGAAAGGTTTCCGCGTCAAAGCATTATTGGGGGACGTGCATGCATCCCCCAACCAAAACTCATTTATCGCATTGACTAGCTCTAACAATCTAGCGAACGAAATGCATCTACAACAGATCGATTCTTATGCATCAGAACCCTTGTCACCATGATGTTTCCTGAAAATGGTTGCGTACTCGTCCCAGCTTATCTTGTTATTTTTATCAATGTCAAAGGCGTCAAAAGCTACACCATATTTATCAAGCCCTGCCTTGCTATGCTCCATTTTACTCAAAGAATCGTCGTTATTCATATCTGCCGATTTAAATATATCCTTTGCTTTCTCCATTAGCGCCGAAGCTGACTTCTCTCCATGGGAGTAACAACTTCCCGCATAGCTTGACGTGGAACCTAGCAGTGACAATGCAAGCACTGCCCCACTTAATTTGCCAAGATTTTTCATTTTTTTCTCCTTCTTGCATAATACAATCGGTACGTTGTATTGCAGTTCCCAGATCATAAATTTATTCGCCAATCTCAATCCTCCGTCTCTGAGGAAGTCATTCCTAGAATGATAGCGAACACAACCACACCATAAAAAGCAAAAGAGCACCAAGAGTAAATGCCATACATTATCGGGGCCTGGCCTGGTGAACCCCATCCGTCCGTGAAAGCAGCCGCGAATACTGCAAAAAAACCAACAATTATAGATAAAACTGTCGACACTATTACGTCTAGAAAACTCTCCGACTGAGTTAAGTTGTTTTCCAACTCTCCGATAATCGGGATAATTATGGTTAACCCAAAAAATCGCCAAATCCAGGAAAAAATTGACCGCTTGGTTTGGCTTCTTATCATTATTTTTCCTTCAGTATAAATATCAGTGACCCACTGGTATGATGCTTCATTTGTAATTTATCTGCATTCCTCTTATGGACAACAGGGCTCAATTTTATAGAATTGGCTCATAAAGAAAAATTAAAAATCCTGCTTATCATCTATTCGATCATCAAATGATAACTTTTGTTTATTATCTGTTTGTTGTGCGAATACAACATGACAGATTGATAGCTTTGTATAAGTATAGTGAAAGGAATTTGAAGTGGATCGAGAGACATACGATTTCATCATTATCGGTGCTGGATCCGCTGGCTCTGTCTTGGCTAATAGGCTCACTGAATGTGGGCGATATAAAGTTTTATGTCTAGAAGCTGGAACCGAGGGTTCTAATTATTTTTGGTCCCGAATGCCGGCGGGGGTTGCCAAGTTAATTGATAATCCTCTGGTGAATTGGTGCTACAGTTCCGAGCCTGATGAAGGCAGTGGACAACGGAGGATTGAAATCCCACGTGGAAAGATGTTGGGAGGGTCTAGTTCGATAAACGGGATGGTTTTTGTCCGCGGTCAAGCCCAAGATTATGATCATTGGGCACAGTTAGGGAACCGTGGCTGGAGTTATCAAGAAGTTTTACCAATATTTAAAAAAATAGAATCATATGATGGAGGTAGCGATGAGTACCGTGGCCGCAATGGCCCCATCAAGGTCACTGATTCTAAAAAGATCACGCCTCTTTTTGATAAAATCATCGCTGCCGCAAAGACAATTGGCATCAAACACAATTCGGATTACAACGGTCAGTCTCAAGAAGGCATTGCCATGACCCAGGCAAGTATAAATAGTGGAAGGAGACAGAGTACGGCATTTTGTTATCTTGATCCTGCAAGCACTAGATCTAACCTTCAGGTTCAAACAGGAGCAAATTGTGAGAGTTTGATCATAAAAGACAAAAAATGTGTTGGGATCAAGTATACTATTAAAGGGACGGCCAAGGAAGCAATCGCAAATCGTGAGACGATTATATGCGCCGGGGCCATTAATTCCCCCAAATTATTAGAATTGTCAGGGATAGGACAAAGACCATTACTTGAAAAAATGGGGATTGAAGTCGTCCAAGAGTTATCCGGAGTTGGGGAAAACCTTCGAGACCATTACTCTCCTCGCTTGAAATATGAGATTAGTCAAAAAAATGCGACCTTTAGCGAACGCGGTAATGGTCTGCGTTTAATGCTGGAGGCGATGAAATACGTATTCTTTCGCTCAGGCTTTATTTCATTAACAACTGTTCCAATGCGTATGTATTTTAGAACCCGGGAAGGTTTGGAAACTCCAGATGCAACGATTTCGTTCATGCCTTTTTTAACAGAACGAATTAACAGAACCCGCGCAATTTCCAAAAAACCCGGAATTACAATGAGTGCTAATGTTTTACGACCAGAAAGTAAGGGTAGTATCCATATAAAATCCAAGAACGCAGAAAAACCTCCCGCGATACATTTTAATTTTTTATCAAATGAAATGGACCGTAATGGTTTATTATTTGCAATCCGTAAAGGGCGAGAGTTAATGAACTCGGCTCCCGTGTCACATATAGTAAAGAAAGAAATCGCCCCCGGATCAGAGCTAAACACAGATGGAGAGCTTCTAGACTGGGTCCGTAATAATGCAGAAACCACATATCATCCTGTAGGAACATGTAAAATGGGAAATGACACTATGGCGGTGGTAGATAATGAATTGAAAGTTCACGGCATAGAACAACTCCGGATCGCCGATGCATCTATTATGCCCACCTTAACATCTGGAAATACAAATGCACCCTGCATTATGATTGGGGAAAAGTGTGCGGCGATGGTCCTTAAAGATGCAGAACTTTAGTTAGATACTGTTTACAAAAAATACACTAACAGGCCCACTTTGATTGGTGTTGAAATGTTAATATTTTTACACTGACACCTTGAGGATGGTATTAAGAATGCAAATAAAACCCACAGGCAGTTGTTTAGGTGCTGACATTCAAGATATTGATCTATCGCAAGAACTTTCTGATCGACAATTTTCAGATATTGTCGAGGCTTGGTATTCTTTCAGCGTTCTTCGATTTAGAAGGCAAGAGCTGAGCGATGACGCGTTTGTAAATTTCTCTCGAAGATTTGGATCACTCGACCTGGCCCCAACAGGTCGAGGTGGCAAGCCGTTCAATGCATCTAGACCAGAGATAGCGATCATATCAAATATCATAGTCAATGGGAAAAAAGCCGGATCTTTAGGTAATTCCGAGTTAGTCTGGCATCAGGATATGAGCTACGTAAATTTACCTCCTAAGGCAAGTGTACTCTATGGCATCGAGATTCCGGTATCCAGTGGGAACACCTCTTTCTATAGTGCATATGAAGCTTATTCCGCTCTTCCTTCCAAGTTGAAAACAAAAATAAACGGGCTCTCCTGTAAGCACGATGCCACACGAAATTCTGCTGGAGAACTTAGAGTTGGTTATGAAGAGACTTACCACAATAAAGAAAGACCGGGTGCTATTCATCCAATTGTAATTCTCCATCCCAATACCAAGCGAAAAGCCTTGTATTTAGGACGTCGTCCAAACGCTTGGATCTATGGTTTTTCTTCTAAAGCAAGCGATGCCCTGTTAGATGAACTGTGGGACCATATAAATTCTCATGATTTCACATGGACACAAAATTGGGAAAAAGGTGATTTAGTAATGTGGGACAATAGGTGCACGTTCCATCGAAGAGAAAAACTAGACCCTAGTAAGAACCGTTTAATGCATCGAACACAAATAGCCGATGACTACCCACCAGCCGCACCCTCCTGATTGGGATAGAATAACTTAACGCTTAATAACCGCCGTACTTTACAAGAAATGCCCGGTGAGCATTTCGCGTTTCCTCCCAAATCCTGGTATTTTCACCATATCAAATCCGACATCCCTTAACCCCCTTCTAACGGCGGAGGCAGCGGTAAACGTTGCTAATCTGGTTCCCTTTTTACTTAATCTAGCAACTTCCCGAAACACTTCATCGCTCCACATTTCTGGAT
>CALIMD010000096.1 GCA_938028645.1 uncultured Alphaproteobacteria bacterium | reverse complement strand
AAACCTCCTCTATGGTTCCAATGGGCGATGTCCCAACACTCATCTTCGCATTTGGTTGATGTAGGCAACTGCCCAATACATTATTTACGCTGGGAAACATCATCTAAGACACAAAAACAGGGGGGCCTTCTGTTTGTGCATGGAGGCGGGGGACATTCCCACTGGTGGAGCTTCCTAGCACCATTTTTCAGTAAAGATTTTAAAGTGGCTGCACTTGACTTATCCGGCATGGGTGAGAGTGGTCACCGAGCGGAGTATAGCGCTGAAATTCGATCTGAAGAGCTACTAAAAGTCATTGAAGATGCTAATCTTGGAGAGAATGTCTTTGTGATTGGACATAGTTTTGGGGGATTAACCGCTACTAAATTTGCACAAAAGTATGGTAAATCGATACGCGGACTAATTCTTGCTGACTCACCCATTCGTCCTCCCGAAATAAACTCCAAGAGAAAAGTGCGCCGAATGGGCAATAAGAAGCACTACGCAGATTACAAAACAGCATTGGACCGCTTTAGATTGATGCCTGAACAGGATTGTGAAAACGACTTTTTGGTGCAACACATAGGACACCATTCAATTAAAGAGGAACAAGAAGGATGGACCTGGAAGTTTGATGGTAAAGCGATGCATAATCGGAGGTTTACAGAACCATATCACACCTATCTAGAGGAAATCTCATGCAAAACTGCTTTAGTTTATGGTGATGAAAGTTCACTGCTAGACATAAACACAGTGGATTATATGACAAGTCTGATGAAAGAAGGATCACCAATAATTGGAATTCCTGAAGCTAAACATCATTTATTCTTGGATCAGCCAATAGCCTTCATAGCGGTAATACGGTCAATTTTACATCAGTGGAACAATAAACTCTATTAGATTGGCATTTTCATAACATAGATCTTTCATCCCCTAATTACAGAAACGGCCTCTTTGGTTGAGCAATACAGTTCTTACTCCACAAGAAAGAAAGAAAAGAAAAAGGGCTATAATCAGCTGGTGCCTTTTTGATTGGGCGAATTCTCCACATCCAACCGTGATCATAACTTTCTTGTTCTCTGCGTATTTTTCAAAGGCGGTTGTTGGTGACGAAATTTATGGCACTTTTTTGTGGGGCAACGCTCTAGCAATTTCTGGTGTTGTGGTTGCTATTCTCTCACCTTTTCTCGGAGCCATCGCGGAACAAACGGGGCATTTAAAAAAATGGATTTTATGTTTCAGCGCCTTGGCCATTAGTGCAACTTTAACACTGTGGTTTGTGACTCCTTCTCTAGATGCCATTCCGCTTGCTCTGATAGCCGTATCTGTTGGCGTTATAAGTTTTGAATTTACAAATCTTTTCTACAACGCAACTCTTATTTCTGTATCTCCAGCCCATCTAGTTGGACGCATAAGTGGTTGGGGATGGGGCACCGGTTATATTGGCGCTATTATCTGCCTTACCTTATGTCTATTTGGCCTAGTCCAGAACCCACCGCAATTTTTGCGGCTAGATACTCAGCTGGCCGAGCATATTCGGGCCACATCGATTATAGTGGGAATATGGTGGATTGTTTTTGGGTGGCCTTTCTTTATTTTTTGTCCTGATACAAAACGCAAGATAACTTTCATTCAATCCCTAAAACCAGGATTAAAAAGCCTTAAAAATACTTTACAGGAATTGAAGCACTACCGATCAATCTGGGTTTTTTTGCTCGCCCGAATGATCTACGCCGACGGATTATTGATCTTATTTCAATTTGGGGGAATATATGCGGCAGGGACTTTTGGTTTAGATTTTAGCGAGATACTCGTTTTCGGAGTTTTCATGAATATTGCTGCTGGATTTGGAGCTTTTATGTTTGGGTGGGTGGATGATAAATTTGGCTCAAAAACCACTGTTATAGCTTCCCTCTTAGGGCTGATTGTCTTTGGTAGTGCTATATTGATAACCACAGATATCACATCATTCTGGTTAGCGGGGTTGGCTATGGGTGTTTTCATTGGCCCGGCGCAAGCCTCCAGTAGAACACTACTAAGCAGGATTACGCCCACTGCTATGCAAATAAAAATGTACGGACTATATTCCATGTCAGGAAAATGTACGAGTTTTTTAGGACCAATGTTATTTGGTTGGGCGACCCTATTATTTGAGAGTCAAAGAGCCGGCATGGCTATAACAATAATTTTTTGGATTATAGGTCTAGTGGTTTTATTTTTCGTACGTGAGGACTATTCAAGCAGCGAGCTCAGCCCGAACCATCTGTCTAAATAAATCTATTGAAACAGGGTTACCTTTTCTATCGACATGCCAAAAAGTCCAACCATTGCAAGCTTGGGCTCCCTGGACAGCCGCGCCCACAGAGTGAATTGACCCTCTAGTTTCATTTGAGATAAGCATGCCATCTGCACGCACTTTAGCATGCCAACGCCTTCGGGCATCGAACATTAATTCACCAGGTTCAATTAAACCTCGGTCTAACAAACTCCCAAACGGGACACGGGGCTCGTGCCTTTTGCTATCTATTTGTAACACTTCTGGGTCTGCCAGTGCGTGTACACCCTTGAGCCGTTTTTGTGACAAACTAGCATAGGCATTATCTTGTTCTATCCCAATATATTTTCGTCCAAAGCGTTTAGCCACAGCGGCCGTAGTTCCGGAGCCCGAAAAAGGGTCCAGCACGATATCGTTCGGTTTGGACGTCGCCAGAATAACACGAGATAAAAGGCTTTCCGGCTTTTGCGTTGGATGCGCCTTTTGCCCCTCTATTTTCAACCTCTCTGAGCCAGTACATAGTGGCAGTAACCAGTCACTTCGCATTTGAAGGCCTTCATTTAGGGATTTCATCGAATCATAATTGAAAGTGTATTGTTTTGCCTCGGGACCTTTTGCACACCAGATCATTGTTTCATGAGCATTAGTGAACCTGCGGCCTCTGAAGTTAGGCATTGGATTAGTTTTGCGCCAAATTACATCATTCAGGATCCAAAACCCAATATCCTGCAGCGTCGCTCCCACTCTAAATATATTATGGTATGACCCAATGACCCATAAAGAGCCTGACGGCTTTAACACCCGATAACAGGCTTTAAGCCACTCCTTTGTAAAATTATCATAGGCTGCAAAACTCTCGAACTGGTCCCACTGTTGGGTGACACCATCAACTTTCGAATTATTAGGGCGCAGGAGTTCGCCTGATAATTGCAAATTATACGGTGGATCGGCAAATATCAAATCAATAGAGTTCGGGGGCAAACTATTCAACGTGCTAACACAATCGCCAAGGACGATCTTACCCTCTCCCAAGTTCTCAATGTCCAACATTCTATAAAACCTATAGTTTGAATTAGGATGTCATAATCACAAAACACCTCATTAAGGTCAATGGGTTTGGGAAAAAATTGTTTAGAGTCAATGGGTTAGATAAATTCATACTAGATATGGTACCAGAAAACATTAAAGATCAATAACTTGTTTTTAAAGCTTCCAAAACGGGCCTAAAACTTCGGCGATGCTGTTCAGTTGGTCCAAATTTTTTCAACGCATCTAAATGCTGTTGCGTTCCGTACCCCATATTTTTTTCCCAACCGTACTCTGGATGTATAGAAGCCATCTTCAGCATAAAATCATCTCGGGTCGTCTTTGCAACAATAGATGCGGCAGCAATAGAGATCGATTTGGTATCACCTTTTACAATCGCGTAACCTGGACATTTTAAATTTGGAAGTCGATTGCCATCGACCAAGACGGCATCCAGAGGTCGGTCTAATTTTGTTTGAACCTCCTCAATAGCCCGTTCCATTGCCAGCATTGATGCCCATAAAATGTTCAATTCATCAATTTCATTTCTATCCGCAAAACCAGTACCAGCTATTGCTATTTTACGAATCAATGTGAGCGCCATATTGCGATTTTTATGCGATAAGCGTTTTGAGTCATCTATCGTACAAAGTATACTTTCCGGGCACAGGGACCGATTAATAATAACAGCTGACGCCACAACTGGTCCAGCCAATGGACCTCTACCAACCTCATCAACGCCGGCTATCAAGGCATCACTGGGTAACGATAGATCATCCTCTAAAATGAAAGTAGGCAATGGCCTCACCCCTCTTGATCTGATTTTGTTTGAGGAATATTTTTCTCAAGTTTGTGACCAGAAAAGAATTGGCCTGATTTTTGTTGATCGTTTTCATCTTTCTTTTTTTCACTTCTTGTTCGGCCAAACTTAACCCTATTCATTTGCGCCTCTTCTTCCAAGGCAGTTTTTTTTCTCCGCTTGCGCTCTCTTCTTAGGTTTATAATTTTTCTATTCATTTTTAAATCAGTGCTAACCTGTTTTCGCCAATCCATTCCGATCGAACCGAATTTATCGTTCTTAAATCAACGAAAGAAGCTAATCTCTTTACTATATGATTTTGTATTTGGCCCCTCAAACCCTCCTCTATATCACCTGACTCTTGTTTCCTTGCGGACCATTTACAGCTCCAAGTCGTAGACCTTATCCATGCCAGGCGTCTCATAGGCATTAACCAGGGCCTAATCTCATTCTTTAAGTTTACAGGCAAGAAATCCAAATAAACTTGATAAAAATTTATTATATCATTTCTGGAGAGCTCTACTTGAACGTCAAAATCCCACAATGTTGAGGTCAGTATCGTCGCATGCCCCAAATCGATTGCCGGCGACCCGTAAAGCGCTTTTTCCAAGTCGACAAATAATACCTTCCCAGACGAATCCACCAAAAAATTACCGGGGTGAGTGTCTGTTAAACAAAGGCGAGGGGGCGGATGTAAGTTGGAATTTTGATTGGCGAAATCGCTTGCCCATTCCACTTCCTCTCTCAAGATTTTTTGAACCTCGGGATCACGAGTAGCCTCGTTAATAAATTTTGACTGTTCATTTATGGTATTAACAACCCCGCGAATTGGATCAATATGGTATATGAGCTCGGAGTGATCTGGCGTTTCTGGCGTCGGCAATGAATGGACTCGCGCGAAACACTCCGCCATACCATTCAAATCACTTGGCAAAACAATATTTTTTCCTTTTATGTATTCTACAACTAGCGCGCCCATGGGCAAATTAGCAGAAGGTTCAACCACTAGTATCAACTTTGGCGCGTGATTACTTAGTGAGGCCGCGGAAAAGCACGCCGCCTGGTATTTTAGATTTTCCTTAGGTTCCAGACCAAATTGGCTCAACCTTGGAACCCTGACTACCATTTGATGATCGCTATAATTATCTGATCTTAAGAGAACATGATCATGAACGAGCCCTTTTGTCGGCGCAACGTTGAGGTCATCTTTTTCTAGATGGGAAAATATAGCGTACTTAGAGAGCGCTCTGTGAAGGCATTCTATTTGTATTTCGTTATTCATATTAATAGCAAAGCACAATAAAAAAATTAGTGCCAGACTATTGTTGAAGCTTTGTAGAGAAACGATGTATCCTAAAAGAAACCAAAGTGTTAACACAAATTAAAACTAGAAAAGCCGGGAAAACAGCTATAAAACACCCGTCATTCATAAGCCAAAAAAAAGCGGGAATTATCAGTCTTTCAGTCATAATCCCTACATATAATGCTGCTAGGACGATAAGGGCTACAATAACTGCTCTAAATACTGCAGAGACAGCTGGCATTTCGCTAGAGTTGATTGTTATAGATGCTAACTCAACTGATGAAACGGCTTGTCTTGCCAAGAAACTTGGCGCGCGAGTGATCTACTGTGAAAAGGGTCGCGGCCCCCAGTTGATAGCTGGGTCAAAAGCCGCTAAGGGTGATTGGCTTTTATTTCTGCACGCAGATACAGTTCTCGGGGTGGGTTGGGCCGCCTCCATAGTAGTGTTTGCCAGCCAAAAGAGTAACCTAGATCGAGCCGCGGTATTTACATTTGCTTTAAACACAAAAAGTAGAGCCTCTCAGAGACTGACAAAAATGGTACGGTTTCGTAATAAATGGTTAGGTTTGCCTTATGGTGATCAAGGACTTCTAATATATCGCCGATTTTATAAACGTATCGGAGGCTACAAGCCATGGCCATTGATGGAAGACGTCGACCTTGTTCGAAGGATAGGAAATTCAAAAATAGCACTTTTTGATACAGTCGCGATAACATCAGCGAAACGCTATGTCGACGATGGCTACTTGAAGCGTATAACCCGAAATTTCCTTTGTTTATTTCTATATTTCATCGGCGTGTCGCCAAAATTAATTTCAAAGATATATAATACGGCAAATAAATGAGAAGCCACTTAAACCTCATAATTTTTGCAAAAGCGCCCCAAATGGGGATCGTAAAACGAAGACTTGCAAAAGATATTGGCTACATCAAAGCGACTTTTTGGTATAAATCACAAGTCGCTAATTTAATCAAAAGATTGAACCGCAAATTACCCTTGAGGAAATATCTATTCATAACCCCTAAGAATTCAAAAAGGTTTTTTAAGTGTTGTGCTAACGGAAATTGGCATATCAAGTACCAAAGTAAAGGCCATTTGGGAGAAAGGATGGCAGATGCAATGAGTAGAGTTGGCAATGGACCGTGTATTCTTATCGGAAGCGATATTCCAAATATTAAATACGAGTATATTAGATTTGCTTTTAAGGAGCTTGGCAGATCAAAGGTTATCTTTGGACCGTCCAATGACGGTGGATACTGGTTAATTGGAGTGGCAGGAGGCCAAAAGCTGCCAAAAATGAAAGATATACGATGGTCAACACAATATGCTTTAACCGATACAATCAAGTGCTTTAATCAACCGAAACAAATCGGCTACGTTCAAACTATGAACGATATTGATACCGGCGACGACTTTAACCAACTTTACTCAGGAAGATCGTCCAGCTAATTCGTGCTCTCTTAATCGAGGCATTATTTCAACAAAATTACAGGGTCGAAATCTTATATCGAGTTGATTATGCAGAATTTCATCCCACGCATCTTTGCATGCCCCCGTCGATCCAGGTAACGCGAAGAGATAAGTTCCCTTGGCAACTCCGGCAACAGCCCTTGACTGGATAGTTGAAGTTCCAATTTTCTTGAAGCTTATCCAACGAAATAACTCCCCAAATCCCTCTATTTCCTTCTCAAAAACAGCCTTAAATGCCTCGGGGGTTACATCACGGCCAGTGAAACCCGTTCCCCCCGTAGAAATAACGACATCAATTTTTGGCTCCTTAATCCAAAGATTTAATTTCTTTTTTATTAGTTGTACTTCGTCTTTGACGATAGCTCGCTCCAGAACTATATGACCATCATCGGATGCCCTTTGAAATAAAATATCTCCAGAACGATCATCTTTCAGCGTCCGTGTATCCGAAACCGTTAAAAGCGCTATATTTACTGGAATAAATTCTCTAGTTTCATCGATTTTTGACATAATACAATCTTTTAAAGTTTCTTTTTTGATGCGGACATATATTCTGGCCAATTGCCACCAGCAACATCGCTTAACGTTGGCGCCAGTTCATTAAGTCTGAATCTGTAAACCCAAAGCCCAACCATGACTTTTTTTATGAAGTGTCTTGTCTCCCGAGATGGTATAGATTCAATAAATAGCAAGGGATCATTTTTGTATTCAAGCTTTCGTTCCCATTTTCTTAAATTTCCTGGCCCAGCATTGTAAGCCGCCAACACTTTGAATAAATTATGAGACACATTCCCTGCCTGCATTAGATGAAAAAGGTATTTACCCCCCAAAATTAAATTAGTTTTAGGGTCAAACAACGCATCACGTCCCCTTCCTCCTAGAAATTTCCTATTCTTGCCTATAGAGGCAGCTGTTCGGGGCATCAGTTGCATAAGGCCTCGTGCACCTCGTCTACTCTTTGCCCTTGGATAAAATTGGCTTTCTTGTCTAACCATTGCATAAATGAACGCTGCATCAATTTTAACTTCATTTGGAGGCAGCCAGGATGGGAGCGGATAAAGAGCCCTCAGATACGTTGGATGGCCATTCTTTTTTAAAATCCCCGCGGACCTCATAGCGAAACCTGGCATGCCATAATTAGCCGCAATCATCATTAGTGAGGATCTTAAGTGGCTTGGCACTGAATAAAACAGAGACCTTATTTCTTTTTCAGCGTCTTTATGTTTTTTTATTTGCAGCAAAGCGAGCATTCTTAATAATTGGGGATAAGCATCCATATTGGCAAAGAGTTCATTGGAAATCGTACGATGCTGGAAACTGAGTACGGGCTCCAGACCTAAAGCTTTAGCCGAGATCATCCCATAGAATGTTCCTTCGAAAGAGGCCGCTTTTTGCAGTAAGTTTATTGCCTGTTTTGGTCGTTGATTTAATAAATGACACCGCGAGGCCCAAAACGCCCCAGCCGCCGCCAAATCATCATTAGATTCCTCATTAACAGCTACATTTTCAAACAACTTCTCTGCTTTGTTAATTTTATTCGATCGCCAGGCAGCTAACCCTGCTGCCCATGCACCTAGTGCTATTTTTTTAGGGAATTTTAAAATACTTTCTTCCCCCAACTTAATGGCTAAATCGTCTTTTCCGAATATGAAGTACCCGTGCGCTATCTCCGCCCGCGAACTGGCAACTTCATATGGATGTAAGGCTTTTTGAAACCTTGGCGAGAGTAACTTTTTATAAGCTCCAGTCGGCCACCCCTTTCTTATCAGTCCAGTCATATGTCGTTGCAATTTTATTGCTTGACGATTCCTAAATTTTGATCGCTTCACAGTCGACGTATGATTAAATTGCTTTTGGTTGATTGGAATAGGGCCATTCCCCCTTAAAAATTTACCAACCGGTTTAGGTGGAGATTTCCAATTTGCGGGTCTACGGCGACTTGCTAAGGAGTAGATCCGTTTAGCTTGAGGGTGGTCAGCGTAATTTTTCATCCACGCGAGCAACTCGGGGTACTTAGAGCGATATTTTGTAGGATGAAGATATTTTTGGGCCAATACGTGACCCAGAAGAAGTTTATTACTGAGTTGTGTTATAATTTTCTGAGATCTTTTCCAATGGCCTTTTTTTTGCAACTCAAATATTCGCGTATATCGGGAAGCATCATCCTTACTTAAAGGAAGAGGTAAAGGGTATACGACTTCATAAGATCCCGGAAACCCGTGTAATTCTTGGGACAATAGGCTGCGACCAGTCGCTACAGAAAGAACAAATATACTAAACAGAAGCAGTCCATACCGCACTTGTATTTGATTTTCTATGAGTTTTCTAATGGTCTTTTCTCTATCATAGTAAAAATTAAAACTTTTGCTGAACCTATGCTGACCACCTAGCTAACGCCAGCTCCCACCCTAGGGCAAGGGTTAAATTATGAATATTCAATTTAAGTTTATTTATTAAGGAGCAAGGAAATAGGTTAATTAACTATGCGCTCAAACATTTAAACTAAAGATTTTTTAATCTGCTCCTAATGGCTAAGAGATCTTTCCACGCATTAACCTTTTGTGCCGGAGAACGCAGCAAAAATGCGGGATGAAAGATCGACAGAGCCGGGATGATAGTTTTATCGTTTTTCTGATAATCAAACCAACGGCCCCTCAATCGCATTATACCGTCTTTACGAACTAACAATGTCTTGGAAGCCGTCCCACCAACCAAAATTAAAACTTTGGGATTAATAAGTTCTATATGTCTTTGGATAAAGGGTAAACACGCAGCTGTTTCTTGGAGAGTGGGCTGCCTATTGCCCGGCGGACGCCACGGGATTATGTTGGTGATGTATACTTCTGAACGCAACAATCCAATCGAGTTGAGCATCTTATTTAGTAACTTACCACTCAACCCCACAAAAGGTATTCCCTCCCTATCTTCATCGGCACCTGGAGCTTCACCAATAAGCATCACATCTGATTTTTCATCTCCGTCGCCAAAAACTATGTTCATGGCGGTATTTTTCAACGAGCAACCATCGTACTTAATCATTAACTCTCGTAATTCCGCTAAATTTGATGCCATACTAGCTGTTTCGGTGGAATTTATATTTGTAGGGAAATCAATTTTATCTTCTGGCACAATTTTTCTAGAGGGAATCAGTCCCAAAACTTTCGGTTCAGAGTCAGGGTCAGAAAATCGATTTTGTGGAAACTCGCTTAATACCTCACTCTGACCCGATTCAACTATCCATTTCGAAAGGTTTAGACTAGTGAGTTTTTCTTTCATGATCTACTTTTTTAATTTTTTGATGACAGATTTTTCTTGTACTGCTTGCCGAAAGCCGACCACTGCATCATATTATAGATAGTACTTTTGCACAAATTAGGCGGGGGCTAATGGAACGCGAATCAATGGAATACGATGTGGTGATTGTGGGCGCTGGACCATCAGGTTTATCCACCGCTATCAAATTACGTCAGATCAGTGAGGAAACTGGCAAAGACATTAGTGTTTGTGTTCTGGAAAAAGGTTCAGAGGTTGGGGCGCATATTTTATCTGGCGCAGTGCTCGAGCCAAGGGCGCTATTTGAATTATTTCCGGATTGGAAAGAGCGAGGCGCGCCATTGAATACACCAGTCACAAGTGACAAGTTTCTTTTTTTGACGAAAAACTCTAGTGTTCAGCTGCCTACTCCCCCGCAGATGAATAACCATGGAAATTATATAATTAGTTTAGGCAATTTTTGCAGATGGTTGGCAGAACAAGCAGAGTCTCTTGGGGTGGAAATTTATCCCGGATTTGCTGCCTCTGAGATTTTATTCAACCCTGATGGCTCAGTAAAAGGCGTAGCGACAGGAGATATGGGTATTGGTAAGGATGGAGAACAAACCTCAAATTATACTCAAGGGATAGAGTTGCACGCCAAACAAACCGTTTTCTCTGAAGGAGTTCGTGGCTCTTTAACAAAAGAAATATTTGATAAGTTTCAATTGCGTAAAAATGCGGATCCACAAACCTTTGCTATCGGAATAAAAGAACTTTGGGAGATCTCGCCAGATAAACATAAACAGGGACTAGCAGTACACACAGTGGGATGGCCTATTGATAATTCGACTTATGGAGGATCATTTCTATATCATCTCGAAGATAACCAAGTCTCTGTCGGCTATGTGATTGGTCTCGACTACCAAAATCCTCATCTAAGTCCGTTTGACGAATTCCAACGCTTTAAACTACATCCTAAAATAAAATCATATTTTGAGGGAGGCCGACGTATCGCCTATGGAGCCCGGGCGTTGAATGAAGGAGGTTATCAATCGATTCCAGATTTAACCTTTCCGGGCGGATTAATTGTAGGTTGTAGTGCTGGATTTCTTAATGTCCCAAAAATTAAGGGGACGCACACCGCTATGAAATCAGGAATAATAGCAGCAGAATCAATCGCTAAATCATTTGAAAAAGAAAAAAAAGAGTTTGGAGTTGAAGTCGCAGAGTATAAGAAACAACTTTCAAAAAGTTGGCTTTGGAGTGAATTATTCAAAGTAAGAAATATAAGACCTGGTTTTCGAGCAGGATTGATATTTGGGTTTATCCACGCAGCTATTGATACCTATATCTTCAAAGGGAAAGCTCCGTGGACACTGAAGCATCATAATGACCACGACTCACTTCGACTTGCTAGTCACTGCGAAAAGATAGATTATCCAAAACCAGATGGGGAAATAAGTTTTGATAAGCCATCATCAGTGTTCCTATCTAATACAAACCATGAAGAAAACCAGCCGGCGCATCTAAAACTTAAAAATGATTTGGTTCCTATCGACTACAATCTCAAATACTACGACGCGCCTGAGCAACGATTTTGCCCAGCTGGAGTCTACGAAATAATATATGATGACCAAGGATTAATGCCACAATTACAGATAAATGCGCAGAACTGTGTTCACTGCAAAACGTGTGATATCAAAGACATGTCGCAGAACATAAACTGGGTTGTTCCAGAAGGTGGAGGCGGTCCAAATTATCCGAATATGTAATCGAATAGTATAAGTATGCTGGCAATACGTAAACAAGGTTCTGCTAGATTGCTTGTTTTTCCGCCTTTTTTGAAAAGACTTAGCAGCTTGGTTTTAATAGGCGCCTTGCTTGCTAACTGCGCTAATGAAACTGCGGAATCTGGTCGCGCATTGAGCAACGGTTTTGAAACCTCCGTGTCAGGTAACTATCTAGCTGGGCGATACGCCAGACGAGATAATGATTCCAGAATGGCATCAATAAATTTCAAGCTTGCTCGCTTAAAAGACCCAAACGATATAAGGCTAATCAGAGAGGCCTTTCTCTCTGAGTTGAGACTTGGTAATGTGGAAGAAGCTGCGAAACTGGCAGAACACTCTATTAAACTGGATGCTGTTTCACCTTTTATGATGCTAGTTATTGGCCTGCGCGAAGCCAAGTCCGGCAACTGGGAAAAAGCAAATGATGCTTTTGGCAAACTACCTCAGTCTCAATTAAACCAAATTTTGGGTCCTCTTATTCTAGGCTGGACTTCGATAGCTACAGGTAAGCTAGATTTGGGGGTGACCTCTTTTTCTAAAATAAGTGAAAAAGACGGTTTCGAAATACTTGGCTTGCTACATCTTGGACTTGGATATCAAATTACAGGGGAAATTCAAAAAGCAGATGCGGCATTTGAGAAAGCACTTTTACACGATACGGTCCCACCGGATAGGTTAAAAATTTCTACAGCAGCTCACTACGCCAGAAGCGCTCGTCTTACACAAGCGCGAAAAATGATTGAACAACTAAGCCAAAATGATATTGATGCTACTGTTCTAAACATAATATTAGAGGAAAAAAACACACCATTGAACAAGGAGGTTTTTATAACTGATGCCTCAGACGGCCTAGCTGAAGCTCTATTTGATATCTCTCAAGCCTTAAAAAACGATCTAACAGACGAACTTGCTATTATTTTTGCTCGATTATCACTTTATATGCGCCCTGAATTTGCTCCCGCCAATATACTTCTTGGAGAAACGCTCAATCAAAGCGGTAAACACCAACAAGCTATCGCTCACTTTTCAAAAATTAGGGCGAAATCAGCATATTTTTTGTTTGCACAATTTAATTTAGCAACAACATTACAAAATATTAAAAAAACTGAAGACGCTGTCAGTTTGTTAGAAAACATGATTAAAAATAATCCTAAAGATTATCGCCCTCATATGCATATTGGTGATTTAAAACGTAGCTTAAAACAATGGGACGACGCCATAAAAGCATATTCCAGAGCGTTACAATTAAAAACTGGCACCGAAAACTCGGATTGGATATTATACTATAGTCGCGGAATAGCTTACGAACAGTCGAAAAACTGGGATCAGGCGGAAGCTGACTTTATGAAAGCTCTGGAATTATCTCCCAATCAACCCTTTGTAATGAACTATCTAGGTTACGCATGGGCTGAGCAAGGCATAAAGCTTATAGAGGCGAATGAGCTTATAGTGAAAGCTGTAGAACAACGACCACGAGATGGTTATATTGCTGATAGCTTAGGGTGGGTCCTATATCAATCGGGCGACTATAAAAGAGCCGTTCCAGAATTGGAACGGGCGGTTCAGTTGCGGCCAAACGATGCCACAATAAATGATCATCTTGGCGATGCATACTGGAAAGTTGGTAGAAAATTGGAAGCGCGTTTTCAATGGGATAAGGCAAAAAGTATGAAATTAGATGTCGATCATCTGGAATCTATCAATCAAAAATTAAAGCAAGGGTTAGAAGATAATTAAAAGCTAAGAGAGATTATCAGAGATGCTAAAAACTATAGCCCGGGCAAAAATTAACTTAACCCTCAGAATATTGGGAAAGAACAAAACCGGCTTTCATCTTATTGAAAGCATAACAGCATTCTCTGATTTTGGTGATGAAGTGGAGGTTTTTACTAACAGTTCTTGCGACCAATTAGAGATCAGCGGCCCTTTTGCAAAAGATTTAGAGGGCGACAATATCGTAGTCAAAGCCCTCGAATATTTTCGAAAGGAAACAACTTGGACTCAACCCGTTACCATTAAGATATTTAAGCAAATTCCCGTTGCAGCTGGACTTGGTGGCGGATCCGCAGACGCAGCCTGTGTACTAAAAATGCTAAACCTAGTAGCCCCAAAAGCGAGAATAGGCGAGGAGAAAATGGCGGAAATTGGATTAAATTTGGGATCAGACGTTCCAGCATGCCTTTCTGGAAAGACCGTCAAAATGGAAGGTAGAGGCGAAAAATTATCTATAATTGGTAGAATCCCAGATATGCCAATATTACTAGTAAACCCAAATATCATGCTATCTACCAAGGCAGTATTTGAAACATTATCACAAGGGGGTTTGTTTAAACCAGCAGATGAAACCGCCAACGTAGATGTTGAAGAAATATTCAAAAATATCGGATGCAGTACTCCAAATGACTTAATTGAACCCGCTATTAAATTAGCTCCAGTTATAAAAGAAGTTTTATTTGTTCTGAGAAAACTAAAGGGCATTAAAACTGTTGGAATGTCGGGTAGTGGCGCTACTTTCTTTGCGCTGTTCGAACACAATGACACAGTGAGCATCATCAAAGCAGAAGAACAAATCAAAAATTATGGATGGTGGACTGCGTCTACCTTTTTAAAGGGGGCATAATTATTTGATATATCATGCCAATGAGTGCGGATTATTCGTTTGTTTGGCGTTTAATATCATCCAATAATTGAATTGATGGCATCCCTGACGCTACAAATCCATTTTCCAGCTGATACACACTGATCGCAGCTTTCGTGTTAGGTCCTAACTTCCCATCTATTGGACCTAAATAAAAACCAATCAAACGAAGTGCTTTTTGTATAGATAGAACCAGACTACTTTTTACCTCTTCCTTTTGAGCGATTTCGACTTTTTGAGTTACCGCCCCATTTTTTAAATTGTATGGGATGGAGCCCCTGGAAAGCTTTTTTAGTTGTTTTGCCGGCTCTCTAGTATACAGCTTCAGTATATCTGATTTTTTTAATTCGGAATATTTATCTTCTATAGACAATATAGAAACATTATGCGCCGCTTCGTCTACTCCATTTTTTGAAGCCAGCTCAAACCAACGCAGAGCATTTTCAAAATCGTCTTTCCCGTTTTCTCTTTCCAAGTAAAAGTTAGCTATATTAAATTGAGCCATAGGATGATGATGATTGGCCGCTGCGTGGTACCATAAAAACGCTTGGTTTTCGTCTTTCTCCAAGCCAACGCCCGTATCGTAAAGAACCCCTAAACTGTACTGAGCTTCTTTAAAACCCTGCACTGCAGCTAGTTTAAACCAAGTAGCCGCTTTCAAATAATTGTTTTGATTTTTTCCTTTTTTTAACCAACGCAGACCCAATTCATACTGAGCAAGTGCATCACCGTTATTTGCTTTAGCTTTCAGGAATTTTAGTTTTTTTTTTGCGTTATTTCCTCATGTAAAGGATTATTAATAGGCTTATTTTGTTTAATATCGTTCAATGCCACAACATTTGTAGAGACAGGGTTTTCCACATGAGGAACAACTAGTCGACTGGAAACAGAATGAGGTGTTTTATTTCCTGGTTTGCTCTCGGTTTTTTTGGAACCCTCTTTGTCACGACTCGAACCTCTATCAATGTTGGATTTTTTTTCCGTCTCCATCACACCAGCACCCTTTCCCAACAATAACTCGAGTAATCTTTGGGAATAGAGTAGCGAGTCATTTAACGTTTGCGATACAGCGTCCCAATGGCGTTCGGTTGCTGCACTTATCTGCTTCGCAGTTTTGTTTGTTGTGTGGGGGAAAAAGTAAAATGATGCTGCTCCTAAAGCAGAAAAAACTATCAAACCAAACAAAATCAGAAATGCTTTTAAACTAAAGCTCTTACCATTGGACTGCC
>CALIMD010000095.1 GCA_938028645.1 uncultured Alphaproteobacteria bacterium | reverse complement strand
TTACGACTATTCGATTGGTTATCAAAGACCAGCTAGGCATGCCCTTACGCCTTAGCGTGGCGATCTCTCTAACACGAGAGTTATTGCGGTGTTATAACGACATCTTTTGAGATAATCAAGTCTGCAACTGCTTTCTTTAGTACAATGCCAAAACTAAATGGGGTGAATTAAGGATTAAACCCCTTAACTTAAATTTCCTTTGGAGCAAGGTCCAAACGCGCAACTATCCCCTCCAGTTCCTTTGACGCAGCAGGATAATATTCCATTACCAGAGGATCGTGTCCTGGAATAATATGATCAGGGGAATCAGCAAGCATTTCCATGGTAGTGTAACCATTCATCATGTCGCCAAGATTATAAACAATAACGAAAGGATTTCTATCTCTTATATTTTCATAGAAGTGAGCACAATCTGAAGCTACCACGACCCATCCTCGTTGTGTCCAAACCCGAACACACATCAAGCCTGCAGAATGACCTCCAATTTTATGGACTGATAACCCCGGGACTAACTCCTCATCACCATCCACAAAATGAACCTGGTTTCCATATATTTTTCTAACCATCTCGCATACATCATCAACCTCAAAAGGTCTCTGAACCGCTGGGAAACACATACATCTTCCTGTCGCATATGACATTTCTGTGTCTTGAAGAATAAATTTGGCATTTGGAAAATCAGATATTCCACCCGCATGGTCATAGTGCATATGACTAATTATGACATTATCGACTTTAGCCGCATCTACATCCATTAAAGCAAGTCCCTCCGCAGGCGTACGAAGCAGAGGGGTTGCCCTTTTCTTTGAAGCTACGGCACCAAAGCCAGTGTCTACCACATAGGTCCTCATATCGTTCTTTATGACCCAAACAAAATAATCAAGAGGCATAGGAACGTCATGCTCATCCATATACAACATATTTCCATTGCGGGTTCTATTGGCGTTATGGGCATATTTCACCGCATAAATTTCGAAAACTTCTCTATCCTCTAATTTGCTCATCTGATCGTCCTTTTCAAACAAATCCTAACCGACTAGCTTAATTTAATATAAACTTAGGCACTAGTTTCAATTCAGTACAAGTGACAGCTGCTGTTAAGGAGAAAATCTATGGCGAGTATCACGGTTGGGTTTATAGGAACAGGCGCGATGGGTGAACATATGTGCCGAAATATCGCTAAAAATGGTGGCCATCCAGTTATAGCCTTCGACTTATCTCTTGCACCATTAAACCGGCTTTCAAATTACGGTGTCATAATTGCCGAAAGCGCGATGGATGCAGCTATCAAATCAGACGTGTTAATACTTTCCTTACCGGGCGGTCCAGAAGTAGAAGCCATAGCGAATGATACACTTTTATCGCAAAAACTTAGTGGGTTAACAATAATTGATATGTCGACCACTCCTGTGAAATTAACTCGGGAAATAGCGCAGAAATTTGATCAAATGGGCATACAATTTCTTGATGCTCCCGTCGCTAGAACTCAACAAGCAGCTATCGATGGGAACCTATCTATAATGGTGGGCGGCAATCACGACATTCTGGAGCGTTATAAAGACGTTTTGCTCTGTATGGGGCCAGATATAACGCACTGCGGTCCAGTTGGATGTGGTCAAATTGCTAAAATTTTAAATAATATGGTTGTTTTCCAGAACGGCCTGGCATTGGCCGAAGCTATAACGATAGGTAGAGAAGCAGGGATGGATGGCGGTCACTTGCTCGATATAATAAATAAAAGCTCTGGAGCATCTTTTGTAGGGATGAATCACGGCATGAAATCTATGGTACCCGGAAAATTTCCACTCAAACAATTTCCAGCCCGGTATGCGCTAAAAGACCTTTCATATGCACTACAACTTGCGGAAGAAGGCGGGGTCGTGGTTCCTGGAGCCGAACTGGCTGGTAAAATGTTAGAAAAAGCAATTGATTTGGGTAATGGGGATGAGTATTGGCCAACTATTATAAAAGCAGTAGAAAATAGGAAAACATAATCTCCAGCTGGACCTGTTGGAAAACCGTATATATATCATCCCTTGACGACTCAGTAGAAAGGAATACGCTTTTGATAGTTGGCCTCATTCATTGAAGAACCCTTTTTCAACCGTCGGTGATAGTCTTGCTGATAATTCTTATCTGACGAAACTTATCTGTATTATTTCGGTTGTAACGTCTGTTCGCGTAATTGCCCTTCTATCGTCTGAATTAAATTTTCACGGTGATGAAGCTCAGTACTGGACCTGGAGCCAGGCACTGGATTGGGGATACTATACAAAGCCACCAATGATCGCGTGGATTATTCATTCCACTACGTGGATCTTGGGTGATGCTGAATGGGCTACCCGTATAAGTTCTCCCCTATTGCATGCCGGCACCAGTTTTTTTTGCGCCTTAACCGCAGATAAACTATATGGCAAAAACGCGGCCTTTTGGACTGGCATCACGTTCTTGACACTACCAGCCGTATCTTTTTCCAGCTGCATTATTTCAACCGACGTCCCACTACTTTTTTTCTGGTCGATCTCTTTATATCTGTTAGTCAGAAATATTCAGAAGAGATCCCTTAGTTGTTCGTTATTACTTGGCGCTGCTTTAGGTTTTGGACTGCTTAGTAAATATGCAATGGCATATTTCATTATATGTGCCTTGATCTCATGTTTCTTTTTCAAAGATTACAGATGGTTTTTAAAATCTTGGAATGGTCTAGTTTCAATCGCAATAGCAGGTCTAATCCTTATCCCCAATATCATTTGGAATATCGATCGTCAGTGGGTTACCGTTACACATGTTGGAGATAACGTTAATCTGAAAGCGCAACTCTTTAATTTCCAGAATTTGGTTAGCTTCTTAGGAGAGCAATTTGGAGTTTTCGGCCCTATACTATTTTTGGCATTGATATTTTTAGTTATTTTATTTTTACGGGGCCAGATTGAAAAAAGAGACGCTTGGCTTTTATGCTTTATACTGCCCGTTCTAATTATAGTGACAGTACAGTCTTTCATATCGCGAGCGAATGCTAATTGGGCCGCCCCTGCTTATATTGGGGCAACAATTTTAGTAAGTGGCTGGCTCTCGGCTAATTACCACAGATGGGTACTTAAGGTTTCATTTAGTCTCCATGCGCTAACTATGGCCATAATCATTTTTTATTTTTTAAGTATCCCTGGTTATTATCCTCCGTTAAAAAGTGATCCTTTAAGGAAATTACGGGGCTGGTCCGAACTATCCCAAAGTCTTTCTGATACTATGGCCAGTTACCCTCAACATATCCTTCTAACTGAAGATAGAAAAACAACAGCATCCCTGCTTTATGGTCTGAGAGCGCAATCATATCCGATTCAAATTTGGGACTATGATGGTCAGCCAGACCATCATTATGAACTAACCGCAAAATATCTGCCTCAGCAAAAAGACAAGATAATTTTAGCCGCCAAATGGGAAACACCTCATCCTATTTTAACTAACTTCGCTTTTGTTAAAAGATTAGAACCCCTGCAGGTGGGTATAGGTAAAAATACATATCGAACGCTACATTTATTTGAATTAAGAAACTATCGCAAGGACTGATAACATTTTGGTATATTCATCCCATCATTTCAGTTTGAAATTGGCACTTATCGTAACGATCGGTTGTTCAATTCTATTTATTGCATTACCAGAAATAGATTTACTGTTTGCATCATTGTTTTTTGAAGGCGAGAATAATTTTCTACTACGTAATTCCCCAATTCATAGCTTTATGGATGCTTGGGTGAGGCCGTCGATAAAATACTTAGTTATAATATTAGCAGCCCTTACTGCCCTGAGCATTCTTTCGAACGGCCAATACATAGGCTGGTCAATAAGGAATATAATTTTTATTGCTTTAACTTTTTCATTAGGTCCAGGATTAATTGTAAACGGTATTCTAAAGGAATTTATTGGCCGAGCACGGCCAAAGAATATAATTGAATTCGGTGGCGACAAAATTTTTTCTCCTGCCTACTTTCCAAGCGACCAATGCGCCCATAATTGTTCTTTTGTTTCTGGTGACGTTGCGTTTGCATTTGCGACCATCGCCTTTCCTCTCCTGTTATCTGGTATGCAGCGAAAAATTGGAATAATAATTTCTATGATATTTGGAACGAGTATCGCTTTTTATCGATTAGGAACAGGGGCTCACTTCCTTAGCGACACTATTTTAGCAGGACTGTTATCTGTCATTACTGCACTTTTTTGTTATATAATCATTGTTGAAAAACCACGATTAAGAAACTGAACGTTGGGCCTCGATGATTCACATTAACGTAGCAGAAGAAAAAAACCCTGAAAAACCTGTCACAAAAGTTAGGTTCTCTCCGCTAAAGCAGCAGTTTTCAGAAGTAGATTCGATATTTGAAGAATTGAGAGAATTGGTAAAAAGTGGTGATTATACCCTTGGGAAGCCTGTCGAAGAATTTGAGTTGTTATTTGCAGAGGCCGTTGGTGCCAAATATGCTATTGGAGTTGGATCTGGTACTGATTCGTTAAAGATACCCCTTAAGGCTTTAGGGGTCGGTCCAGGTGATGAAGTCTTAACGGCAGCTAACACATTTTACGCTTCGGTTGGAGCAATTGCAGAAGTCGGGGCAACTCCAAGTTTTATTGACTGTGACGACACATTTTGTCTAGACGTACAACAACTAGAAGAAAAAATAACAAAAAAAACTAAGGCAATTATGCCCATTCATCTAACTGGCGACGTAGCGGATATGCCAAAGATTATGGAGATAGCAGATTGTCATCAAATACCGGTGATCGAAGATGGTTGCCAAAGTTTACTTGGTGAACGAGACGGAAAACAGGTGAGTTCTTGGGGCATAGCCACTGGGTTTTCCATGCATCCTCTAAAAATAATCAATGTATGGGGGGATGCAGGTATCATTGTAACAAATGATGATGAAATGAATAGGCAGGCTAGGCTTCTTCGGAACCATGGACTGAAGAACCGTGATGAAATGCAGATTTTTGGATACAATTCCCGATTAGATTCGGTTCAAGCTATTGTTGGAAAATGGATGGTTAGACAAGTGGAGTCCATAGTCAGTGTCCGCGCGCAAAAAGCAAAAATTTACGATGATGGCTTTTCAAATATCCCTGAAATACAGTTACCACCCCGACAGCCAAACACTAAAAATGTTTTTCTACTTTATATGGTATTCGCCCAAAACAGAGATGGATTACTTGATTATTGCTTAAAAAAGGGAATAGAGGCCAAAATACATTACCCTATTCCGCTATATCAGCAGCCCGCGCTTGCACATTTAGAGTACAACAAAGGTGATTTCCCTGTAACCGATAGACATGCCAACGAGTGCATAAGCTTCCCAGTAGATCAACACATTAGCGACGTAGAGCAAGATTATGTGATCGAAACAGTTAGGTCTTTTTATAGAGATAATAATTATGACTGAGTTCAAGGTACCTCTTATTGATCTAAAAGAACGCTATCAGGAGGAAAAGGACGAGCTTTTATCCTGCGTGGAAAGGGTGCTGGAAAGTGGAAACCTCGTCCTGACACCAGAACTTGCAGATTTCGAGGAACGTGTAGCTCAATATACGAAGAGTAAACATTGCATAGGACTAAACTCCGGCACAGACGCATTAATGATGGGATTGCACGCAATGGGAATAGGGAAAGGAGATGAAGTTATAACGTCTCCAATATCCTTCATAGCGACAACGGCAGCCATAGCACATGTTGGAGCAACTCCTGTATATGTTGACGTTGGGAAAGATCAAAATATTGATCCACTCAAAATCAATGAAAAAATAACAAGTAGAACTAAAGCTATTATGCCCGTTCATTGGACAGGCCGAATTTCCGATATGCACGAAATTAATAAAATTGCCAAACAGAATAACCTTATGGTTATAGAGGACTCGTGCCAGTGTATGGGCGCTTATTATTACGGACAACATGCGGGAACATTTGGGAAGGTGGGCACCTTTTCTGGCCACCCTCTAAAAGCAATGAATGCTGTTGGAGATGCAGGTTTCCTAATTACCGACGACAAAGAAATAGCCGATAAAGTCAGAGTTTATAGGAACCATGGTTTAATAGATAGAGATACGTGTGTCGAATATGGGGTAAATTCCCGACTCGATGTATTACATGCCGCAGTTTTACTCTACCGAATGGAAAAACTCTGCGGTGTAATCGATAAGCGAAGAAATAATGTCAACCTTTACAGAGAGTTAATTCAAGCTAAAGAAGTATTTATACCAACATGCAAACCGCACGAGCAAAATGCTTTTGTGATGTTTATAATTCAAGCGAAAAGGCGAGATAAGTTGAAAGAATTCCTTGATGGACGTGGAATACAAACACTTGTTTATTACGCCAAAGCCCTTCATCTTCAACCAGCGGCAAAACAGTATAATTACAAACGGGGTGATTTTCCTGTTGCAGAAAAGCAAGCAGACGAAGTTTTGGCACTGCCGCACCATCAGTACCTGACCAATGATCAGATAAAATTTGTATCAGAGTCGATTAATGAGTTTTATCAATTATAAAATTCACTAGTTCGTATATCCCTCAAGTTCTCGTTCCCAGACCGCATAAAGATCCAAATTAAACCGGAAAGAACTGCTGCTAGAACAATTGAGGTTCCCCAGAGTAATGATACAACTAACGAAATAGAGGGATCCAAGCCCATAAGAGCAAACAGAGAAACAACGGCACCCTCTCTTACTCCCCACCCAGCGATGGATACAGGTATAAGTTGTGCAAGGCTAATGAGGGGTAAAAAAGCTAAAACGATGATATAATTAATATTCAAACCAAGTTCTAAAGCCAAAATCCACACACATAGTGCACCTATTGAGTGAATAAAAACACTAATGCAAACCGTGTAAACGGCCGTCCATCCCGACCTAAATAAAGCACTCGCGTCATTTAAAAACTTTATACTCCACTTTAAATAGTTAAATCTTTGACATAATGTTGAGATCTTCGCACCATTATAAAGGGCAACCAAAAGGAAACTCAAAATTGGTACAATTATAAATTGAATCCCATTTAAGCCCCATTCTTTTGGAACATAATTTTCAGAAAAAAAGCAAGTAACGGCTAAAAGGAATATTAAAGATATTAGACCAGTAATACGATCTAATAGCACAGTTCTTATGGCTCTTCCTAAAGCTAATCCTCCTTGTCGAGCCAAAGCAGTTTTGACCAGGTCCCCACCGATCGAAGTGGGTAAAATCTGATTGGAAAACATTGCTGCAGAATTGATTTTTATTGTGGTAAAAAAGTCAAAAAAATCACCAGTTCTGACGCCAATAGCATACCATCGAACCCCTGCTAATACCATCTGAGAAAAACACAAAAAAACTGAGAACAAAATGACTAATGGGTTAATATCCATCATCACAGATAACATTTTAGTCACGTCCGTTAGTGCAAAAAGTATCGCTAAAATAGCTAAACTTATAAAAACTTTTATCAAAATAATCGACCGTTTGGGGACTTGGTAAACATCCATGATCTGGACAATATCCTTTTAAAAAAAGATTCACATACCAGGGAGAGGATACTGTTAGCTCTCTACACCTTCCCACTTATTCTTCTCAATCATCAAGACGGGGTGGCTCGCCAAAGCATGCCATATCACAGCTTGAAAAGCCTCACTATGTGGCGTTATCAAGTTTTCATCAACTACAGGAACTACTATAACCACATCACCTACTTTTTTGGTATAACCCCCATCACGTCCAACTATCCCAATAATTGTTAAATTACGGGCTTTTGCTTCGTCCAGAGCAACGACAATATTTGGACTGATGTTTCGGACCACGTCGCCACCACCCACAGAAAAAACGCAAACAGCATCATTTGCATTAGCGTTACTAGTCCGCAGCCATTCGGCGAATACTGTATCCCAACCTTCATCATTTGTTCTTGCCGTAAGCTCCGCAACATTATCAACAGGCGAGTAGGCTTCTATCCCACATAACTTTCGAAAATCATTC
>CALIMD010000094.1 GCA_938028645.1 uncultured Alphaproteobacteria bacterium | reverse complement strand
CGACAACAAACGAAGTTTCCGAAAGCCTTGTCACTGTCAAATCAGCCTCTATACACCCGGATTCGTTAAGCCATTGGCCATAAACTATTTTACCAGCATCTACAGCAATATCGTTTGCCATAATTCTTTGTAAAACAGCTTCTGCATCCCTTCCCTCAACTCGAAATTTGGCAAAAGAAGTTAAATCGAAAAAGCCAACCCCTGTTCGAATAGCAAGATGCTCTTTTGCAGAGTATTCAAACCAATTTTGTCTTTGCCAAGAATATTTATATTCTGCTTTTTTACCCATCTTCATGTCCTTTTCAGGCAAGAACCAATTTGGTCTTTCCCAGCCCGCCGTCTCACCAAAACATGCGCCAAGCTTTAGAAGGTTATCATGGATCGGACTTTTCCTTATTCCCCGAGCAGATGCATATTGCCTGTAAGGAAAGTGATCTGCGTAGAGTAGTCCAAGTGTTTCTTTTGAACGGTAATAAAGATAGGTTTTATTGGACTGGAACTGTTGCATTCGGCGAATATCTACATCCCATAGATCGAACGGGGGCTCTCCGGCATCCATCCACTCTGATAAAGCCTTTCCTGCACCACCGGCAGATTGAATTCCGATAGAGTTAAACCCACACGCCATATAAAAGTTTTTAAGATTTGGCGCTTCCCCAAGTAAATATCTATCGTCCGGAGTAAAACTCTCCGGACCGTTGAAAAATAGCTGTATTCCCGCTTTTTCTAAAAGTGGCATGCGTCGCACAGCAGCATCTAGAATTGGTGAAAAATGTTCAATGTCTTCTGGTAATTGGTCAAAACAAAAGTCATCCGGAATTCCATCCATGCCCCATGGCTTTGCCTTTAATTCAAATGCTCCAATTAATAATTTACCCGCATCTTCTTTATAATAGGTTGCTTCGTCAGGGACCCTTAAGACAGGAAGATTTGGTTGCAATTCAGAAATAGGTTCCGTCACAATATAAAAATGTTCACTTGCATGAAGTGGAATATTGACATTGGCCATACGACCAATTTCACGGCCCCACATCCCGGCACAATTAACCACATAATCCGCTACTATTGTGCCCTTGTTGGTCTCTACACCTGTTGCATATCCTTTAGCCTGAGTAACTCCGACCACTTTAACATCTTCATAGATTTCAGCGCCGTTTTGGCGAGCTCCTTTAGCTAAAGCTAAGGCAATATTTGTTGGATCCGCTTGTCCATCACTTGGAAGAAAAAGGCCTCCTACAGAATCAGAAATATTTAAAAGAGGGTAACGAGCTTGGACTTCATCACAGGATAAGATATCAGCTTCAATACCACAATTTTTTGCCATCACGGCACCACGTGAAAATTCCTCCATACGCTCCGAGGTGATAGCTAGAGAGAGGGATCCGTTCCTCTTATACCCTGTAGCGATCCCTGTTTCTGCCTCCAATTCATTGTACAAGTCGGTCGAATAAATTGCTAATTTAGTCATATTATAGGTAGCTCTTAGTTGCCCTATCAAACCTGCGGCATGCCAAGTGGTACCACTTGTTAATTGTTTTCTTTCTAGAAGGACAACGTTTTTCCAACCTAATTTTGTTAGATGATAAGCAACAGAACACCCTATGACACCACCACCAACTATCACCACTTGAGCTTGACTTGGAAAATCAGCCATTACACCTGTCCGATTCGAATGAAATATCGCTTTTATTTTACTAACACGCCAAATTTAGGCAAGTGACTGGTTTAGTTCAATTCTGCGAGATCGCAAATAGAAATAAACAAAGACAATAAAATTAACAACATTGAAGCAAAACCCGCCTACAAAAGCAAATTTGTAAGAACCCATCACATCATAGATATGACCGGCCATCCACCCTCCAATAGCCATTCCAACTGCAGCAAACCCGTATTGAGCCGCAACACGCCAGCCAATCTGTGTCACAGGAAACCATAGTCTCAAGATCATGGGATAACACGGCATGATACCAGCAAACCCAATACCGAAAAGCGCTGCCGCTATGTAAAGACCCACAAGACTATCCACCCAAGCAAAAACCAGCAACATCGTGGCTTGACTGGCGGAGCCAATCAACAAAGTGAGAACGGGTCCAATTTTATCCGAAAGCATACCAAAGCAAATTCTGCTAACAAATCCACAACCCATCAGAACGGATAAAAGTCCCGCAGCATTTGAAGCGGAATGTCCAAGGTCAGTGCCATAACTCACGAGATGCACAACTGGCATAGCCATTGCCGAGCAACAGCAGATAACTGCTACCCACAACACCATTTGTACTCTAATGGACGACAACCCCAGAACAAGCCCATCATTATTTATTTTCTCGTTGAGGTGGTCTTTCTGTACTGTAGGAGGGTGTGGCCTAATTAACCAAGCTAAGGGAAGCATGGTAATCAGAGAAAACATCGAAAAATAAAAAAAAGTTTCGCGCCAACCAACTAAATCATTCATATTCTGGAATATTGGAGGCCACAGCACGCCTGCCAATCCCTGACCAGACGCTATTATTGCGACGGCTAGGCCGCGTCTTTTATCAAACCAGCGTGTAGCGTTTGCTACCAGAGGCGCTATCATAGCTGCTTTTCCAAAAAGCCCTATTAGAACACCATTGGCAAACCACAACTCCCAACGATCCTGTGTAAAACTTGCCACGAAAGCACCAAGAGCAATCATAAGAGAACCGAATACGGCAGGTCCAAGGATCCCACGACGGTCCATCCATAATCCCATAAAAATACCACCGATACCGGCGCCTATCATCATCAGTGAATAAGCCAACGACGGAACCCATCTCTGCTCACCAAGGTCCGCTGCAATCGGTTTAAGTGCAACAAAAAGTATATTGGGAGCGCCTAGTGCAATCGTATTCAGCAATAGGGAGGCGATGATAATTACCCAACCATATGGGATTTCTATACTGGCTGTTTTCTCTTTAGTCATTACAAACTCGTCTTTTGATTTTGGTGCAAGCAACAACAATACTCTAAACAGCAAGATCGAGCTTTTGGACCATCACATAAAGACGATCTCTAAGATCAACATTCCGAAAAAGCAATTTATTTTTATTTTTT
>CALIMD010000093.1 GCA_938028645.1 uncultured Alphaproteobacteria bacterium | reverse complement strand
ATTAGGGCTGTACCAAAAATCCAAATAGCGAGTAACTTGAAGTCAACGTAAACCAAAAACATCGTCAACACGCACAGGAGAAGACTAGAAATCCCCAATATTTGCATTGATCGCGTTAAGTAAAGTCGTTTTCTAAGATTCTTTATTTGTTCTTTAAGAATGCTGTTTTGATCAGTTTTGTATTGACTGTGTAGTGTTCTTATTATACTTGCATATGCGAGAAATCTATTTGTGTAAGCAAGCATAATCAATGAAATGGAGGAAAAGAGCAATGCCGGTGTTGTCAATGTTAATTCTGTCATTTTAATTCCTTTGGGATAATTTAATTGGAACACAATAGCTGAGTTATTCTGCAAGCTAATTCCCAACTCTAAAATACAATAAAAAAAGCCGGCAGGACTCTGAATGCTTCTCAAAATAAAAAAGGGAGAACTCTTTCAAAATCTTGAGCTCTCCCTTCGAGTGGAGTCGGAGGGATTCGAACCCTCGTCCAAACGATGAATAATCCAGCTTTCTACATGCTTAGTCAATGATTCGGTTTTCGTCGATGATTAGGACAAAGACACCCAAGCTCATCGCTTAACCTCTAAATTTCATAGGTGCTTAGAGATATCACACATACTATCCTGAAAAAGTTGATCCTTCCGATTCCCTGCCTATCAGGCGGAGGCGTGGGGGAAGAGACTCGTTTCGCCTACTGTGCTTCGGCTGAAATTAGGCCTTATAAACATTCCGTTTATTAAGCTGCGAGGTTGTATGACGTATTGTCAATTATGGTTTGTGACAAATGATTAACGAGCTTCACCACAAGGCTCGACATGCTTACACTAAATTATCGCTACCGCTGTCAAATCCAATAACGACCCCAAAGAACGCCGATAACTATTTATCCGCTGTAAATTTAGCAAAAATCACACCTTTTGAGAAATTAGAAGAAATTTGAGAGGCTACCAATTGTCATCTTCATCGTAATCCTCTTCGAAGTCATCATCATAATCTTCTTCGAAATCCTCCTCCTCATCGCTATTAACTAAATAATTACTCATCACATCATCATCGACTTCAATATCATCATCCAAGCCGAATGGATCATAGCCTTCGAGATCATCATCTTCGTCAATGATAATCTGGTCCTTGCCGCTTTTCTTGTAGGGATTTAACTTCTTCTTCTTATTTCCTCTGTCAACGGTGTTATCAACCTCCTTTGATTTTGACGGGTTATTTTTTCTGCGTTTTTCAGTTCTTGTCGAATCATCAGAGCCAAAGTCATCATTTGGTATTTTTATTGGTGCAGAGAAATCTCCTGCTTCTCTTTTGGGTTTATCAACTTCATCCGATGTTCCCCGAGGCTCAGACACTTCTCTAGGTTTAAATTCACCACTAGCTTTGAAGTTTTTACGGGGGGCGCTGTTATTGCCACGTCGATCCTCTGCTTCTTTTACAGCAATGTCTCTTCCGTTAATATTTTTACCATCAAGTTCAGCGATTGCCTTTTGGGCTTGATCATCATTATACATTTCAACAAAAGCGAAACCACGAGGTTTACCGGTTTCACGATCTGTAGCGATGTGTGCTTTTTTAACATCACCATAAGCTTCAAATAAAGCTTTTAATTCGTCTACAGTGACACCAAAATCTAATTTGGCAACAAAAATACTGGTCATTAATACAGGTCAATAAATTGATTAATCATTACAATAATAAAACGGATTTTGAGAAAAACAAAAATCAAAATCAAAAAAGAGGTAATAAACTTAAAAAGTGTATGCTAATCCTACACCTAAAATCTCTTTCAATTGAACTCTTGGACCAACTGCATCGATTATACCATCTCCGTTTTTGTCTATATTTATTTTTATATCGTGATCGTAGATAAGCTGTGTAGAAAGTGTAACGGTGATGTATTTATTCACCCTCATTGAAATTAACATTTCCCAATTGACATCTATATTCTGTGGTCGATCCAGATAATTGGTGAACAGGTCGAGTTTTGTCTGGAGATTAATATTCTCCATAATATCATTCTTATAGAACATACGAATGTAACCACCAAACTCATTACGTATACTTTCACCAGGCTTTACACCGAATGCGCCAGCATTAGATAATGTGGATTCCAGAACAAAAGTCGTTTTAGATGTAAAAGGAGCAAGGAATGCAGTTAATTTCCCATTTCTATTATACTCCATCCCGAGTGCTCCTAATAAATATCCTGGAGCCATGAATTTAGATATAACAACACTGTCATTTGGGTAATTATATCCAGGGGCCATTTGAGTTTTAAAATTTGCCAGTCCAGCTAGATACCAATTACCTGTTGTTTTTCTACCGTATTTTGACATAAAATCAATCTTGTCATCTGTTTTTCGCCAGATCGCGGGTCGACTCCCTTGACGTAAAATTCCATAACCCACGTCTAAGGTATTTTCCCATGTTCTATTATCTGTTCGATGATTTGCAAACAATGAAAGTAATCCGTTCAATGCTAAGGAATTTTGACCTCCTGCATTCCAATTAGACAAAGCTGTTTGTGTTATGTTGATAGAAGTAGTGCCTCCAGTATCCCAACCGCTCAAAGTATCCTTACTTTTTGATATGAGATTCTTTTCAGCAGAAGTGTCTTGTGAACTGGCAGTTCCCAGAAAAAAAAGGAATAGTATTGTTGTTATTTTTTTCATATGATTTATCAAAAAAAGTCCTAACATAGTCAGGACTTGATTATCATAAGCAAGCTAATTTGCTATTTTTTAAGTAGATCTCGAATTTCTGTGAGTAGTTCTTGATCCTTGGTCGGTGCCGGAGTTGGAGCTGGGGCTTCCTCCTCCTTCTTCTTCATTTGGTTGTAACCTTTGACGATCAGGAATACCGCAATTGCAACGAAAATAAAAGTTATGATGTGGTTAATAAATAATCCGTAGTTCAATGAAACTTCAGCTGCAGTCTCTACTCCTTCAGCATCCAAAACAGCTTCTG
>CALIMD010000092.1 GCA_938028645.1 uncultured Alphaproteobacteria bacterium | reverse complement strand
CTATCAATAATACCTAATTTTAAATCCAGAGAGTTGAGAATATCTTGATACTCCAGACTTTGCTTATCTCCAAGCGCTACTCGTCTTTCCCTATCCATAATATTTTGCTGGAGTTTATATCTAATTTTTCTAAATATTGATGATCGACTATCAAAATCAAAAATTGTTTTCTCTAAATAATCCTCAAGGAAATAGTAAGTCACAAAATAGATTAAAACCTGGGCAAAGATAGAAATAAGAAAGTAACCTAAAGAGACATTGAGGAATAAAATCAAATTAATTAATCCAACCAAGCTGGATAATAAAATTAGGGTCATGATTTTTTGATAATTTTTTGTACTTTTTTCAGAGCCGAACCTCTTCCAGATAAGCTTGGGTTAATCATAAAATATTTGTGTGAATTCAAAGTTTTTGATCCCTGAGCGGAAATCTTTTTATAGGTACCATCACTCTGCAATATCCAGGCATTAGCATTATCATTGATTGTTGTATTCATAATTTGAAAAAGAATTTGTTCATGAACTGTCTTATTATCGATTGGGACAAGAGTTTCGACTCGACGATCAAAGTTGCGGGTCATCCAATCTGCAGAAGAAATATAAATTTTCGCAGTTTTGTCGGGAAGAGGTTTGCCCTTTCCAAAGCAGACAATGCGCGAATGCTCTAAGAACCTCCCAACCACACTGATGACTTTGATATTTTCTGACATGTCTTTAACGCCCGGCATTAAGCAGCAGATACCCCTTATTAAGCAAGTAATTTTCACGCCTGCTTGGGAGGCTTTGTATAGCTTATCAATCATTTTTTGATCAACTAGATTGTTCATTTTTACCCATATGGTGGCAGGCTTCCCTTGGCGCGCTAATTCAATTTCATAATCAATATGCGAATAAATTTTTTCCCTTAAATTAATTGGGGAGTAAGAAATCCTTTTGTAGTCTTTTGATATATTATAGCTACTCATGTAATGGAAAAGTCTACTCGCATCACTTGCCAAATCGTAGTCACATGTAAAAAAAGATAAGTCGGTATAAATTTTAGCAGTTTGTGGGTGGTAATTACCTGTTCCAAAATGAGTATAATGAGTTAATTTATTTTTCTCTCTACGAATAACCATAGAAACTTTTGCATGAATTTTTAAATTCATAAAACCATAAACTACTTGCACCCCTGCTCGCTCCAAACTTTCGGCCCATTGCAAATTTTTTTCTTCATCAAAGCGTGCTTTTAACTCTACAACAGCAGTAACAGACTTGCCATTTTCTGCAGCTCTAGTTAAAGCGTCGATAATGGGTGATTGGTCACTGGTTCTATAAAGAGTTTGTTTTATGGCAATAACATTGGGGTCTCGTGCAGCTTGCTGAAGAAAACTGACCACCACATCGAACGACTCAAAGGGGTGGTGGACCAAAAGATCTTTTTTCTTGATCGCAGCAAAACAGTCACCGCCAAAATCATTTATGCGTTCAGGAAATCTGGGTTTAAATTTTTTATAATTGAGTTTCTTATTATGGACGTTGGAGTAAACCTCAGAAAGTTGATCAAAACCTAAAAGATCCTCATATTCAAAAATTTCATTATCAGAAACACTTAGCTCACTTGTGATCAGTTCTTTAAAGTCGTGATTTAGTTTTTTTTGAACATCTAATCTAATTACCTCGCCACGTTTTCGTTCACGAACTAATTTTTTAAATTCTCGAATCAAATCATCAGCCTCTTCTAATACGTCTAGATCACTATCACGAATTACTCGAAAGAGATTGGTGTCTTGAATATGAAAATCAGGAAATATTTTTTTAAGCTGGGAGATAACTATTTGTTCTATGGGATAAAAATAAATACCATTCGGATCAGTAATTTTTAAAAAGCGTTGTTTTAAGTCTGAAATTCTTATGACAGAAGTAAATTGTTGATTAGTTTTTTTGTGTTTGATCTTAGCAATTAGACACAAACACAAATTGGGAATAAACGGTAAGGGGTGCGTTGCATCTACTGTAATGGGGGTTAAGATCGAATAGATTTCAGAGTCAAAGAAATTATTTATTTTGTTCGTGTGTTTTTTTAGAAATTTGTCACGAACAATATAAATTTTTTCTTTTTTTAACTCTTTTTCAATTTTCTCAAAAGATTGATTTTGTCTTGAGATTAGGTTTCTTGTAAATTCATCTACTTGAATTAATTGCTCATTTGCGGTTAATCCATCATAACTTTTTTTATTTGGATCTAATTTAGTCTGTTCAATCAAGCCAGCAACGCGAACAGAAAAAAATTCATCTAAGTTTGATGCGGCAATACTAATAAAATTCAGTCTCTCAAGAATAGGTACGCTAAGATCTAATGAGATATCATTTACCCTCTCATTAAAATGAAGCCATGAAATTTCTCTGTTGAAATATTTCTTCATTTTTTAAATTTATAATTTTTTAAATTTTTTACTTTTTGCAACAATTGTATGTCACCACAATTCTTTTTAATACCATTCCAAGTATCAATGTTCAAATGAATCTCACATAAAGAACATGTAGGCAGTTGTATTATCTCATCTTTTTTTGAAAGATATTGAATTAAGTCTATAAAGGCCGGATTATGACCGACAATCAAAATTTTATTTTTATCGCCTAAATTCTTTAACCAGTTTAATAATTCTTGAAAATCAAAGGTATATAATTCTTTTACATAATTTATTGTTAAATTTTTATTA
>CALIMD010000091.1 GCA_938028645.1 uncultured Alphaproteobacteria bacterium | reverse complement strand
ACTTCATTAGCGCACGTACCTGTGTGTTAGTTTTTTTTAATTACTTAGTTTTAACGTGTTGGAACAGGCTCATCATTGGAATAATCATAAAAGCCACGACCTGTCTTCTTTCCTAGCCACCCTGCCTCAACATACTTTATTAACAAGGGGCAAGGGCGGTATTTTGGATCACCCAACCCTTCCTGCAGAACCTGCATAACTGATAAGCAAGTATCCAAACCTATAAAGTCAATAAGCTGAAGCGGCCCCATAGGATGGTTTGCTCCTAGCCTGAGCCCGTTATCGATTGATTCTACTGTGCCAACACCTTCGTATAAGGCATAAACGGCCTCATTCAACATCGGTACAAGTATTCTATTTACAATAAAGCCAGGATAATCTTGTGCTTCGGCAACGATTTTCCCAAGTTCCAGTGATAAATTCTTTATTTCAGTGAAGGTCGCATCCTCAGTCGCTATTCCCCTTATCAACTCTACCAGTTGCATAATGGGTACAGGATTAAAAAAATGCATCCCAATAAATTTGCCTGGTCTATCCGTTGTTGCAGCAAGCCTTGTTATTGAAATAGACGATGTATTCGAGGCAATCAAAGCTCGTTTTGATAAATTTGGAACTAACGTCTCAAAAATTTTGCGCTTGATAGCTTCATTTTCAGTAGCCGCTTCTATAACTAGATCAGCCACATTAAAGTTGTTATAATCCGTGGTTATTGTTATTCGTTTTAATGCCCTTTCTGCTGCACCATCCTCTATTTTACCCCGGCTGACCTGGCGTTGAATATTGCGTTCAATAGCCTCTAAGGCTTTGTTTAGCGCTGCCTCATTCACGTCAAGCAAAATTACATTACGGTCAGCTAATGCCGCAACATGAGCAATCCCGGCTCCCATCTGGCCTGATCCGACTATACCAATATTCTGAATCATGACTTACTCCAGACAACAAACATATTTTAGCTATGAACCAAAACCGTTCTTCACCAATTCTTGATCTAATTCAGGTACAGCTGTGAATAAGTCAGCAACTAATCCGAAATCTGCTACTTGGAATATTGGGGCTTCCTCGTCTTTGTTTATCGCAACAATAACCTTACTATCTTTCATACCGGCTAAATGTTGAATTGCTCCCGAGATACCGACAGCAATGTAAAGATCAGGCGCCACTACTTTGCCGGTTTGTCCAACCTGATAGTCATTCGGAACGTAGCCAGCATCCACTGCAGCGCGTGAAGCTCCAACAGCCGCACCCAGCTTATCCGCTACGGATTCTATAATTGGAAAATTTTCACCCGACTGCATGCCTCTTCCACCCGAAACAACAATTCGTGCCGATGTTAAATCTGGCCTTTCTGACTCGCTTAATTCCGAACCGAGATACGCAGATAATCCGGCGTCACCAGCAAAGCTCTCATTTTGTACCGATGCAGTACCTCCATCAGATTTTGCCGCCTCAAACGCAGTGCCACGCACTGTGATGATCTTAATAGCGTCTGATGATTTTATTGTCGCCATTGCATTTCCAGCATATATCGGGCGGACAAACGTGGAGTCATCAAGTACTTCCGTTATTTCAGATATCTGTTGCATATCGAGTAAGGCTGCTACTCGCGGCATTATATTTTTTGCCGACGCCGTTGCTGTCGCTAAAACATGAGTGAAGTTCGTAGCCATATTCACAACCAATCCGGCAACATTTTCAGCCAACCCGTTTTCATATTCTGGAGAATCAACAACTTTAACGACACTAACGCCATCAATTTTTGCAGCATCGGCAGCGGCAGCACTGCAATCTTTACCTGCGACGAGTATTGTAATTTCCCCACCGATTGCCTGTGCAGCGGTTACCGCATTAAGAGTTGCCACATTCAATTCCGTATTGTTGTGCTCTGCTAAAATCAATGAAGTCATATCAAATCACCTTTGCCGTATTGCGAAGTTTATCAACAAGCTCACCTACATCGCTCACTTTAACACCAGCCTCCCGCGTAGGTGGTTCAGACACCTTGAGAACCTGCAAACGATTGCTAGGATCAACGCCCAAATCTTCTGGTGTAACCTGCTCAATAGGCTTCTTCTTAGCTTTCATAATATTTGGTAGAGACGCATATCTTGGTTCATTCAATCTTAGGTCTGTGGTGAGAACAGCCGGGATTTTCACTGTAAGTGTCTCTAATCCACCATCCACCTCCCGCGTAGCTTTGATATTTTCTCCATCGATGTCTATCTTAGAGACAAATGTGGCTTGTCCCCAACCAAGCAGCGCAGCAAGCATTTGGCCCGTTTGGTTCGAGTCGTCGTCAATGGCTTGTTTGCCCACGATGATTATTGACGGTCCCTCTTTGTCTGCGAGCACTTTTAAAATCTTGGCAACTACCAGCGGCTCTAAGTCTCCGTCGTGTAGCACATGAATGCCTCTATCTGCTCCCATCGCAAGGGCAGTTCGTATCGTTTCCTGACACTGTTGAACACCGATAGAAACTGCAACGACTTCTTCCACCGTCCCTGCCTCTTTAAGTCTAATAGCTTCTTCAATGGAAATTTCATCGAATGGGTTCATTGACATTTTGACGTTAGCTAGCTCCACTCCCGTCTCATCTGCTTTCACCCGCACTTTTACGTTATAATCTATGACCCTCTTTACAGGCACAAGAACCTTCATGGCGACCTCGTATTTATTTTTCAATAAAGTTTCTAATATGGTACTACCTAGGAGAGCTATATCATTATGTCAAGCATAGCCTCGATTAATCAGTTCTATCGATTATTCCCGGGAACCCAAAGTACATCAAGTTCGCCATTTCCATTTACATGCCGAGACAGTACAAAAAGGTGATCCGATAATCGATTGATATATTTTACCGCTAAGGGGTTAATATTTTCTTTA
>CALIMD010000090.1 GCA_938028645.1 uncultured Alphaproteobacteria bacterium | reverse complement strand
TCCCATCGATTTGGACATTCCTGAAGATCGCCTAGCTTCAGTCAGAAAGCCGAAGCTGAGAACGAGCCCCATAGGATGGACTAAAGCTATCTTGGAGGGTAAGCCTTATGACTTAAAAGCGATGATTGTTAATAACAATCCTATGGCTTTGTGGCCCGATCAGAATAAAACCCGCGAAGCCCTAGCCGCTCTAGAACTTCTAATTCACATAGATATTTTTCCCAATGAAACTAGCGCATGGGCAGACTATGTTTTACCAGCGGCCACTGGTATTGAAAAAGGTGAAGTTGGCAGAGCGTGCGAAGATCGTCGAATTGTATGGATTGATAAGATGATGGAGGCTCCCGGTGAAGCAAAACCTGATGGTTGGATATGGATCGAATTGGGAAAACGTTTTGGGTTCCAAGATGTACTTCTGGAAGATTGGAAGGACCCGAGAAAATTTTGGGATGAAGCGTTAATAAGCAATATACAATTACGGGGCGTTACACAAAAACGGCTGCATTCAAACCCTTATCGTTGGGTGCGATTTCCGGTGCCGAGTGAAGACGCACCAGAAATTCAAACCCTATACCTGGAGGGAACAACAGCAGCGGGGGCTCCGGAGGGTCACAGGTTTCCAACAAAAAGTGGTAAGCTTGAATTCTGGACAGAAGAATTGAACGCAAAGTTTGAACCATATGGACTGACTGCATATCCAGAATTTTATGGTGAACGCGAAAGTCTAATCGATATGGCTCACATGGAGATTATAGATGATGACGGATCGGACGGAATTTTAGGCCCTTTTGCATCCGGGGGAATGGCTGTGACTGGTAGGATAGTTCAACCCGAGGAGGCTCAACCCGGTCAACGGATTAGATCTGAAGGGTTTTGGCTTGAATTATTAACTGGAAGACCTGCTGCTCCTCATTTCCATAGCTGGACACATTATTCCTGGCAGGCCCAAGAGATGTGGCCCGACTTGTATGCTCAAATCCATCCTACCACTGCTGGAGAACTTTCTATACAAGACGGAGACCTCATCGAGGTAGAGAGTAAACACGGCGCTATACAGGCCAAGGCATGGGTGTTCCCTGGAATTCGAAGACATGCGGTTTTTTTACCAATTGGCTGGGGAGAACGGCAACCGTTCAACCCGTGGCGTCCCGTCAACTTCTTAACTGACAAAACACAAAGAGACCCCATTTCCGAGCAAACAAATTTGAAATCGTTACTCTGTAAAGTCACAAAAAAAGCAGCAAGTTGATAGTATTTTCAATCATGTTAGCGATCCCAATATTGTTTATTTGTGATATAAATCTCTGAATTTTAGACAACTTATTATTCGAATTGAGAAAACAGATGCAAATAACGGTGAAGCCTTTCGAAAATTCTTTTGCCGCTGAAATAGATGGCATCGATATAAAGAACGGCGTTAATAAGCAGCAATTCAAAATTATCCATGAAGCATTTTTAAAGCATAAGGTACTAATATTCCGCAACCAACCCCTGGACGACGAAGCTCATCAGACATTTGGAATGTTGTTTGGAGAGCTGGATGGACATATTAACAAATCAACTCGACACAAAGCACTACCGTCTGTACAGGTTTTTTCAAACGTAAAACCTAATGGTGAAACAACTGGAGACCATCCCGAAAAAGGCACGCAAGTTTGGCACACAGATAAATCATATACAGCAACACCTTCTTTAACCACAATCTTGCGTTCGCCCGAAATCGCTCGGGTCGGAGGTGATACTTTGTTTGCCGATATGACCCGCGCTTATGATAAGCTCTCGGAAAATATGAAAAAAGGTATCGACAACCTATTTGCAGTTCACGACTGGGTTCGGAGTAGAGAAAAATCCAATGAACGACCCGCCACACCGGACGAAATCAAGGCAGCTCCCCCCGTCAAACACCCTATCGTTCGAACACATCCCGAAACAGGAAAAAAATCGCTCTATATAGGCAACCATTCTAGCCATATCCTTGGTATGAAATTGAAGGAAGGGGAAACTGTACTTGCCGACCTAGAGGCTCACGCCACAAAACAAGATTTGATATACCGTCACAAATGGCAAATAGATGATGTCCTAATGTGGGATAATCGATGCACGATGCACTGCGTCGAGCCATATGATGCCGCAAAAGAAAAAAGATCGGTCCATCGCGTCGTTGTGAAAGGCGACGCTCCTGTATGAAACATTCAGACGCTGCGGCATAAGCTTTCTGAAATAGGTGAATAGTTGACCGTAAGAAATAGCTTAGATTGAATATTTGACAAATAAAGCCACAAAGACAAATATCGCAAAAATTAGAAATAACAAATTAGGAATAAAAAATAATGGGTTCCTCGATAATGACGAAAGGTGCAATAGATTGTGACATTCATCCGTCTGTGCCAAATATCGAGGCGCTTCTGCCTTATTTTAGTGATCATTGGCGCGATACCATATCGCAACGTGGCGTTCATGATCTTCAAACTATAGCCTATCCGAAAAATGCACCCCTAACCGCCAGACCAGACTGGCGACCAAAATTGGGAATGCCTGCTGCGGACGCCAATACAATCTCAACCCAAGCGTTAGATACATTTCAGACTAGCATTGCAATCTGTAACTGCTTATACGGCGTCCAATTGCTGATGAGCGAAGATTTGGCCGCAGCTTTCGCTTCAGCCGTTAACGACTGGATGGTTGCCGAGTTACTGAATAAAGATCCAAGGCTACGAGCTTCAATTGTGATCCCAACCCAAAACTCTGAGATGGCTGTCGCCGAAATCGAGAGAGTGGCCTCTGACCCCCGTTTTGTATCCATTTTAATGCTGGTAATGGACGAAAAACCATTGGGAAGGAGATCGTATTGGCCAATTTACGCGGCAGCCCAACGTCATAATATGCCAATCTGTGTGCATGCAGGGAGCGCATACAAACATCCAGTAACATCGGTTGGCTGGCCTTCTTACTATGCTGAAGATTATGCATCACAGGCACCCGCCTTTCACAATATGGTTTCAAGTTTCATCTGCGAAGGTGTTTTTTCAGAATATCCAGATTTAAAGGTAGTCCTTGCAGAGTCGGGATTTTCATGGTTACCAGCCCATTTATGGAGACTGACAAAATTTTGGCGCGGACTACGCGCCGAAATTCCATGGGTAGACCGAACTCCAACCGAGATTGCTCGAGATCATATTCGTTTAACACTGCAACCTGTAGACGCGCCGCCCACCTCGGAACAGCTCGAGCGATTAATGGATCATATGGGCTCAGATGAGATGATTATTTTCTCAACCGACTATCCGCATTGGCAATTTGACGGCGTTGACGTTATTCCGGAGGGGATTTCTCGGGACTTAGCGAGAAAAATAATGGTAGACAATCCCAAAAACACGTATCCTAGGCTACAATAATATCTCGATCTCGGGAGAGTAATATGAATATTCAAGTGATGGAACGCGTCACCACCGGTCAAAAGATCAATTTAGCTATAGCGGACTGCGATATACACCCAACACCAAAATCAGTACCTGTTGAGATATATCCCTACCTATCAAAACGATGGCAGGACTATATGGAAACTTATGGAATAATTTATCGCCAAGGGTTTCCAACTGGCCCCGCTTTCCCAAAGGGGCAACCCAACGCAGCGCGACGTGACGCATATCCTCCTGGGGGAGGAAAGCCTGGCAGTGATCTAGACTTCATGAGGAGCCAGCATCTCGATCCTAACAATGTTCAATTGGGAGTACTCAATCCATTAAGTTGTGGTCAGGGTGTTCAGAACCAGGATTTTTCTGCTGCCTACTGTAATGCTGTTAATCATTGGCAAATAGCAGAATGGACTTCAAAGGAATCACGATTAAAGGCTTCCTTAATGGTCCCTTATGAAGACCCTCTGGCATCAGTTAAAGAGATCGACTTATGGGGTGGAGATAATAATTTTGCTCAAATTCTTTTATTGAGCCGAACAGCAGAGCCACTTGGACAAAGAAAATATTGGCCAATATTTGAGGCTGCATGCAGAGCTAATCTCCCGGTTGCTGTCCATGCGTTTGGGTATGGTGGAGCCCCAGTAACAGGTGGTGGGTGGCCATCCTTCTATATCGAAGAAATGGTTGGACATGCCGAAAACACGCAATCGTTACTCACAAGTATGGTTTTTGAGGGAGTTTTTGAGCGCTTTCCGACGCTGAAACTTATTTTAGTGGAGGCGGGTTTTGCTTGGTTACCCGCATTATCATGGCGTCTCGATAAACTCTGGAACAGAATGAGGGGAGAAATACCCCATGTAACACGACCCCCTTCAGAATTAATTCGGCAGCACGTGTGGTTAACAACACAACCAATGGAAGAACCGGAACCGCGGGAGCATCTGCTCGATACGATAGAGTGGATTGGTTGGGAAAAATTACTCTTTGCAACCGATTATCCACACTGGGATTTTGATGAACCCAGTCGCGCATTGCCAATACGAATAGGCAAAGAGCAAAAAGAAGCATTTTTTCTTAAAAACGCACTGGAACTATATAATTTAAACTAAAACTGAAAAAATTATGGGTAAATATGTTGTAGCAACTGCCAACGAGATACTTCCCGGGCAACGAAAGTTAGTTAACGTCCGCGGAAGACCAATCCTAATATTCAATCTGGACGGTGACTATTTTGGCATTCTAGACCGTTGCCCACACCAAGGCGCTAGTTTATGCAAGGGACAGCTTGTTGGACTTGTGGAGTCCGATAGACCTGGTCAATATAATTTTACTCGCAGTAATGAAATCATTCGCTGTGCCTGGCACGGATGGGAATTTGATATACGAACTGGGAAATCGCGATGTGAACCAGAGAAAATAAAAGCTACTCAATATAATATCGATACCAAAACAGGGTCTGAGGTTATTGAGGAGGCCTACGAGGCAGAGACATTTAATGTAGCCATCGAAGATAATTATGTCGTTGTTCATTTATGATTAACACAAAAACTGCCTCTAATACACAAATCGATATAGATTGGTTGCACCGAATACCAAAGGCGGAATTACATCTCCACTTGGAAGGAGCCATACCTCTAGATGCTCTTTGGGAGTTGATAGTTAAATATGGCGGTGACGAATCTGTGCCAGATCGCGGATCTTTAAAATCACGACTAACATATCCAAACTTCCCAGCATTTATAGAGGCCTGGATTTGGAAAAATAATTTCTTAAGGACGTATGATGACTTTTTGTTTATAGCCGAGGCAGTGGCAGAAGACTTAGCACGTCAAAACATACTATATGCTGAAATATTTTTTTCTCCATCGCGCTTCACAGAAAACACCACGATGACAACTGCAGGGATTGCTGAAGCTATTCGAGCAGGCCTCGATAAAGTAAGTGAATGCGAAATATGGCTAGTTCCCGACCTTGTTAGGGATCATGGTCCCGAGAAGGCAACGCGCACCCTCGATGAAATAGCAGAGCTAACATCACTTGGAATTGTTGGCATTGGCGCTGGTGGGTCTGAACACCTTTATCCCCCAGAACCATTCTCTAAGATATATGAAAAAGCACGGCGACTG
>CALIMD010000089.1 GCA_938028645.1 uncultured Alphaproteobacteria bacterium | reverse complement strand
TTCACTGTCGATTGGACCTCAATATGACAATAACTGTTAGGATGATGTGCCTATTTTTTTCAGGGCTTATCTCTAGATCGGGTGGTTCCAATTATGAAACCTAAGCTAGAGCGATTATTAATAACGGGAGCAGCTGGTGCGTTAGGAGCACACTGCCGTCAAAACGTCGGGCATCTCGCAAAAATATTAAGAGTTTCAGATCGGCTGGAAATTACAAGGGAGGGGTCGGCAACTCAAAATGATACTGAAGAAATTATACAGTGTGATTTAGCTGATGCTGCTGCAGTGCAAGAGCTGGTAAAGGGGTGCGATGGGATTTTACATTTTGGAGGACAGGCCACAGAGAGCAACTGGAAGTTTGTCAGAGATTCAAATATTGAGGGTATGTACAACTTATACGAAGCGGCACGTCAACAAGAATGCAAACGGATTTTCTATGCAAGCTCGATCCATGCGATAGGATATCATTCTCCAAACACTGTAATCGACGACAGTGCCACCATAAGACCGGACACATTGTATGGCGCGTCTAAGGCATTTGGGGAAGCTTTAGCTAGAATGTATTTTGAAAAATTCAATATTGAAACAGCGTGCGTTAGAATTGCCTCATGTCAACCTGAACCAAAAAATCACCGAATGCTATCTACATGGTTTAGTTATGACGATTTAGTCCGTCTAGTAACGAGTGTTTTTGAAGCGCCTGTTTTAGGGTGCCCGATTATTTATGGTGTATCAAACAATCAGCGCCGTTGGGCGGATAATACGGCAGCATCCTTTCTTTCCTGGTCACCACAAGATAATGCTGAGCTGCATCGAAACCGGTTAGATCAGGCTATGGAGCAACCGCCTTCTACATCGGATGACTTCAATTTCATAGGAGGACCTTATGTGTCTTTTGGCATAATTCCTGAGGAGGATGAACACCAATAAATACCGGTTATGTTGCTGAAGTATTAATCAAGGTTGTTGCTGTCATTTGATAATAAGCAAAAATCAAAAATATTGTGCTGAAATTATTTGCTGTCTAGACTGAAGAAGGGCAAGCCGGTTCAAGCCGATTTCATTGGTTCTGTTTGAACTAAGAGTTTGCACAAGAATGGAACACTTGAATTGGAGATAGAGTCTGGGTCGATACTTTGTCCCAAATTCTAGTTAAGTGATTATTTTAAACAGGAACCAAAAGGTGGGGTTATGAGAAAAAATAAGATTAAACAGATGTGGAAAGATAATAAGTTTGCGACCATGGGCTGGCTTTCTATTTCCCATGGACTCACAGCAGAAGTAATGGCCCGACAAGGTTTTGACTCTCTTTGCATCGATCTGCAGCACGGTACATCAGAAATGACAGATGTTTTACCCATGCTTCAAGCTGTAACTCAGACAGAAACAGTCCCTTTTGTCCGTGTTGGCTGGAATGACCCAGCTGATATAATGAAAGCGCTGGACCTTGGCGCCTATGGCATAATTGTTCCATTGGTTAATACCGCAGAAGAGGCAGCAACCGCTGTTGCGGCCTGTCGTTATTCGCCGGTTGGTATGCGTTCAGTTGGTCCTGTTCGAGCGATGCATTCTGGAGGAAGTAATTACCTCGAAGAAGCAAACGATGAAATTATTGTTATGGCGATGATAGAAACAAAACAAGGGCTCGATAATTTAGATGAAATATGTGCTACACCTGGATTAGATGCTGTCTATATTGGTCCGTCAGATCTTTCTTTAGCTTTAGATTTAAAGCCTCGAGGCGATAATCCAGATCCGTTGCATCTTGAGACATGTGACAAAATTTTGGAAACAGCACATAAACACGGTATTAAGGCCGTTATGCATTGTGCGAGTGGTGAGTTCGCATCAGGGGCCATAAAACGCGGTTTTGATATGGTTATGTTGACCTCTGATCTAGCATCTATGATTGCGGGAGTAAAATCTCAATTAGATACATTTAAGGCTAACACTGGTTAAATAAGATTAGCATTTCGTCTCACGAAATAGTGGTCGTGTTGTTGAGATTTTTTTGGATTTTTAGGACGCTGGTAACTACCCAAAAAGGTATTATCAGATTTAGGCAGGCTTAAAATTATGAAAATCGCTATTTACGGTGCTGGAGCTATTGGCGGTCATTTAGGCGCAATGTTAAGCAGAACGGGTGCCAATGTGGGCCTCATAGCCCGCGGTGAACATTTAGAGGCTATGCGTAAAAATGGTCTAAGGCAAATATTGAGGGATGAGGAATTTACCGTATATCCAACCATAACGGATAAACCAGAAGAACTGGGGCCTCAGGACTATGTGATATTGACCCTTAAATCATATCAAGCGCCAGATATCGTTAATGATATGCAACCTTTACTTGGTGCAGATACAACAGTCGCGACAGCAATGAATGGTATACCGTGGTGGTATTTTTATAAACATTCCGGGAAATTAGAAAATTATCAAATTACGACTGTTGACCCTCAAAATAAACAGTGGGATCAAATTGGTGCAGAACGCGCTATTGGTTGCATTACCTATGTCGCGAGTGAAGTTGCTGAACCAGGGGTTATCAAAACCTCCAGCTCTAGCTTTCATTATCAAATAGGCGAGCCAGACGGTTCGGTATCTGAAAGATGTACCAAATTGAAAGAGGTTTTGGAAAGAGCAGGCATTCAATGCCAAATTCGGTCAGAAATCAGAAAAGATATCTGGACAAAGGTGATGGGAAACGTAGCCTATAATCCAACAAGTGCTCTGACCTTAGCGCATACGGGAGCTATGATTGAGGACCCGGATATGCGAATTGTGCTCCGTCAGCTAATGTTGGAAGTAATATCAGTTGGAAAAGCGCTTGATGCCGATCCTGGTGACCAGATAGATAAGAGAATGACGGCCAGTCTAGAACGCGCCGCCTTTCATAAAACTTCTATGTTGCAGGACCTTGAACGTGGCCGCTACATGGAGATATTACCAATAGTTGGGGCTGTGGCAGAATTGGCAAAACTGTGCAACATCCAAACGCCAACTATCGATACAATTCTAGCTTTGGTGAAGCTACGAGCTCAGATGACGGGACAATTGCCGAATAGCCTCAAAACAAAATAAATGTGAATTATGCTTGTGAAAATAAACTGAGAAATCGAATAGATGAAAATCAAACATATTGGTGTACATGTAATAAAAACTGAGCTTGATGTACCATTTGCCTTTTCTCAGGGTTGGGTTAATCAAAGAGGTGCAACTTTAATTGAAATTATAACA
>CALIMD010000088.1 GCA_938028645.1 uncultured Alphaproteobacteria bacterium | reverse complement strand
GGTTGATTTCTTGCCCATAGAGCTTAAGGTTTCGGTACTCTTTGCCTTCTTCCTTTAAGTGCAACGCACAGTTAAGTAGTAAGCCACCAGAGCCGCAAGTTGGGTCGTAAACTGACTCACCCGGTTGTGGGTCCATGATCATAGTCATCAGCTTAACTACTGTGCGGTTTGTGTAAAACTCCGCTGCGGTATGTCCGCTATCATCAGCAAACTCTTTAATTAGATACTCGTACGCATTACCTAACTTATCGTCAGGTACATTTTTAAGGTTAAGCTTATGCTGCGAATAATGTTCAATAAGGTTGGTAAGCATGGCATCAGAAAGTCGGTCTTTATTGGTCCAACTGGCATCACCGAAAATACCATCTAACGTATCAGGATTGGCTTTTTCTATAGCTCGCATAGCACTTTGCAATGCTAAGCCAATGTTAGTTGTAACTTCTCTAACATCTTGCCAATGCGCTCCATCTGGGATTTGGAAATGATGATTTTCCGCAAAAGCGGCATATTCTAAGTCACCATCACTCTCTGCTAAGGCGTTATCAAACTCTTCATCATATACATCAGAGATGCGTTTAAAGAACATTAACGGGAAGATGTACTGCTTGTAGTCACCTGCATCAATAGTGCCACGTAAAGTCGTTGCGGCACCCCAAAGGTATTTTTCAAGTTCTTGTTGAGTCATCATTGTGTGAATCTCTCCATCAACGCCTTGACCTGTTTTTCAGCTTCTAAGCTATCATCCCATGAGCTTTTTAATTCACTTTGTGCAACTTCAACCGATATCAATTTTTCTTCAATTACTTTTTCTATATAAAGTGGAATATTTAAGTTGTATTCATTTTCTTTTATTTCCTGAAAATCAACTACTTTTGTAATTCCCTCTATATCTTTAAAGCTCTGATACCACTCAAATATTTTCTTAACATGATGTTGCTCAAGATAATTTTGTGCACGGCCTACTCGAATCTGATCTGCGGCATCAATAAACATAATCTTATTTTTTCTCTCAATAGGCTTATTCTGCTGAAAAACCAAAATCGAGGTAGAGAGCGGGCTGCCATAAAAAATGTTAGGACCAATACCAATAATTGCTTCTATCAAATCATCTTCTATTAATTTTTGTCTTATTTTGGCTTCGGCAGAGGGCCTAAAAAGAGCACCATGTGGTAAAACAACTGTCATGCGGCCAGTGCTATTCATAGATTTAACCATGTGCTGCACCCACGCCATATCACCATTGCCTTTTGGCGGAACTCCAGCAATATTACGCCCATAAGGGTCATTGGCCCAAGTATCAGCCCCCCAATCTTTTAACGAGAATGGTGGGTTAGCAATTACACAATCAAATGTTTTAAGGCCATCGGCTTCAAAGAACCCAGGATGACGTAACGTATCGCCACGCAATATTTCAAAGTCTTCGATGCCATGTAAAAACATGTTCATACGTGCAATAGAACTTGAGGTTAGGTTCTTCTCTTGTCCAAAGAGTTTTAGTGTTCGGTAATCTTCTTTGTTGTCTTTAAGGTGATCAACACACTCAAGCAACATACCACCTGTACCACAGGCAGGATCGTAGATAGTTTCACCTTCATGAGGGTCTAGTATTAAGCCAAGAAGATGACATTATATAAAACTCACCCGCTTTTTTATTGGTTAAATCAGCGAAGTGTTTAATTAGATACTCGTATGCATTACCCAGCATGTCTGGCTCAACATTTTGATTACCTAGTGTGTACTGAGAAAAGTGTTCAATAAGGTTAATCAGCAATTCATCTGATAGCTTATTTTTGTTGCTCCACTGTGCATCACCAAAAATACCGTACAAATATTCTTGGTTAGCTTGTTCTATACCACGAAGGGCATTTTCAATCACTGTACCTACGTTAGTTGTTGTTTCTCGAACGTCTTTCCAATGGCATCCATCAGGGATTTCAAAGCGGTGAAACTCGGGTAATGCTGCGTACTCTTCATCACCATCTGATTCTTCTAGAGCAATGCGAAACTCTTCATCGTATACATCGGAAATACGCTTAAAGAAAAGCAATGGGAATATGTATACTTTGAAGTCAGAAGCATCAACTGGACCTTTTAATATCCAGGCTGCTTTTGATAAGTATTGCTCTAATTGAGAGAGCGTTATTTTTTCTATAGTCATGTATATGAACTTTTCTATATAAATAATTATCGATTCAACAAGAGACAATTAGCCTCTCATCGTTCTAATGCCTTCTTCTACGGCTTTTTCAGCAACTTCTAACCAACGTTTAAACTCTTTACACTGTTCAGTATTGTCAAATACAACAAACATGATGTTGTTATCGGTTCTAACGATTGAAGGAATAAATGGTAAATCTGAAGTTAGACGTTGGAACCAATCATCGCCCCTGATAATTGGCATACTAAATTTTCCGTCTGACTTTGAATAACTGATATCACGTACCTCGATTTCGTCCGTAAAGTCAGTATCATCTAGACTGGAAATTAAAACTTTCACTACTATTTCCTTCTTGGTAGCCAGGTGCGATTGCTAAATTTTCAGCACCGTATAATGTTTGTGTATTGCGCAAAAACAATTGATATTCAGGCCCTGCAAGCGTGCCGCTTTCAGAACAATCGACATTCCAGCGTCTTAATAAATAACCTGCCATAGCCGCTCGTACATTTACTTCCAACACGCCACTTTCCATGCCGAAATCCAGCTTAATAGCCGTTGGATGTTCAACGTTTTTTGGGTGTGGAACGATTTGCAATGGCACCATTCGCATCCATTGATGATCTTCTAACTTATCTTCTTCTGGTGAAGGTGTCTGTGTTTGAATTGTAACTTTGGTAATGCGAGTTAAAACAAAGTCTCTGAATGATTTTGTTTTGCGGTCAAAAGCTCTTAAATGCCAACGTAAGCCATTATCTACAATTGAGTGAGGTACAAGTTCTCTTGCTCCAGAACCACTGCTCAGAGACGTATAGATTACGTTAATAGGTTTGTTGTGAATTATTGCCTGAGACAATTTGGCAATTATGTCTATATTGGGGACGTTTAAAGGGCTCGGCGATTCAATAGGAAATGACGTATCACCTATAGCATCAAAACCATCACTGATATTGTTTGCCAATTTAATTAAAGTACGCCGAGCATCATGTTTAAACAGCGGCTTAAACTTGGTGGTTATAAAGTACTTTTTCTCTACATTGTCGTACTCCATATTTTCAGGAGCTAAATCTTTGTAGAGCTTTATATCTCTAGTTGCAGCCGCAAGGCCTAATTCGAAATGACTCACGATTTCACTTCGTGTCGCCATGCCAGTGAAATAGAGCTTAAAGTCGATATAAGCTAAGCGTTGCTTTTGTGCAAAGTTCAATTCGTCCATACGAGAAAATTGATTTTATTGACAATTTTAATAATTATTGAAATAGTATGTATCATTTTGATTTAGACATCAAATAGATTTTATGCTTAACTTTTGACTAAGATCATAATCATTCAGAAGCACAACATAATGTCGAATAGAGAACCGAAAAGCTCACCTGACGATCATGTTAAATTTGCTGAAATGGAACATTTAAAGTCTGAGCACCATGATATATATGAGTCACTCATGAGGACGTTTAAAAATGATGTTCGAGTGTGTAATGATTGGCTGACGAAACCCAAGCCTCCGTTGCAAGGCAGGTCACCGTTTGAGCAACTTTCAATTGATGCCTGTAAAGTTATCGACATGCTGACAAGGATGAAGACTGGAGACTTTTCATAAAAGTGCTTTTAATTTCCCTCTATTCTCAAGGAAAGTAGTTGTTAGCATTTGACCTACAACTACTTTCACTGGGGCTCTAAATATAAACTAGCTGTTTGTTTCGTCAGTTGCTTTTTCTCCGGCTTCTTCTTCTGGCCCCAGAAGAATACCTAACCAACGTGTTTTTTCACTAGTATCTAGAGCTATTTTTATCATCATAGTTAATGGTACAGAAAGAAACATTCCCACCGAACCAAAGATATAGCCCCAAAAGATTAAAGATAGAAATACAACAAATGCGGAAAGACCTAGCATCTTACCCATTAGTTTGGGCTCAAGGTAATTACCTACAATATTGTTAATTGCAAAATAACTGATTGCCGTCCACATAACCCCGATAGGCCCAAGTTGAATAAGCGCTAAAATTACAGGCGGAACAGCAGCGATTAATGAACCTAATGTTGGGATAAAATTGAGCAGAAAAGCCAACATTCCCCATAAAAACGGATAATCTACGCCAATGATTACTAATGCAATTGAAGCGAGTACACCCGTTAATAAACTGGTAGCGGCTTTTATTGCCAGATAGTGGCGGATCTTACTCAGAATATGGTTTACATGAACCATTTTATCTTGAGCGTCTGAAAATGCTTTTGCAAACTTAGCTGGAAAGCTAGTAGTTTCTGCAAGAATAAAAATAACGCTCAAGAATATGATAAAGAAGTCACTAAAAATATTACCTACACCGCCAAGTACAAGGGTAACTAACGACATAATGTCTGCTTTCTCAAAAGCAGAAGCTATATTTACAGCTTCAACTGGAATTCCTTGTGCAGAAACCCATTCTATAATCGCTTTCATACGTGAGTCTAACTGCTCAATATAAAAGTCTTTATTGGCGTTAAACGCATTAATTGAATCGCCGACTAAAGCAAACACCGCGTATACGAACGTTAGAATAGCCGCCAATACTACGACAATTGCCAAGGACCGAGGAACCTTATGATCTTCCATCCACCGAATTGACGGCATGCAGATTACAGCTATGAACAATGCCATTAGTAGCTGAACTAGAATCGGAGCCGCTACTTTTAAACCCGCGATTATAATAATTATTGAAGCAAACGCCGCTAAATATGGCGTTGCTCTTTTTTGTTGATTTACTTCCAAGTTTGTTCCCTATTTATTTTTAAAGCTTCTTCTAAGGAATTTGCAGAAATCTGCCTCATATGTTCTTCAAATCGCTTTTCATTTACCACCGATGCCAATTCAGCATTGCATGCTAAAAGCCGACTATACTTGCTCTCTAAGCAGTCAACTTTAGCTTTTTGAAGAGCAATGTCAGCGTTTGCCTTTTTAAGCCTATCTTTTAGTGTCTTTTTTTCGGTATCAACTGATGATAGCTCAGATTTCCCCGCCGATTTATCTTTCTTTTTTACAATTTTATCAAATAAATCATGATAATCGGGGTTATTGCGTAGTAAACTTCTACTCACACCAGCTTCATCTTCGACAGCTGTTGGGCTGATTTTTCTACTGGGTGAAATTCTAATTGGTTTACCAGCTAAAAGTCGTTCAAATGCCAACTCTAGTTTTTCTCTATTTGTCATATACTACCACTCTTATGTTAATGAGAAATGTTAAATGTTTTCATAATTGTTAGTGCGACATTGTTTTGGGCCAGCATCATGCTGTAAGTCCCTTCAAAATCTTCAAGTATTTGCGACTTCATTAATCTTTGATTCCTCAAATACAACTTTTTCCAATTTTGAGCGTTATCTTTTGTAATGATCATTGTGTCGCACTTAGCTCCACAGATCGTCGGATCTACAATATGGGTCTTATCGCAGAGATCACCTTTGGTACAAAAACCAAAAGGTGTGCGGGTTATTTTGAAAATTCCTTTTTCTATTAAGATCTTAATTTCTTCATCAGACAACTGTTGGGCTGCACCTCGCGCTCCCACTATCTCATTTCCTTTGCCTCCGGCAAGCTTTTCATCTGATTGATAGAATCGTTTGTAAATTAATACACTGACATCTACCTGTTCAGAGTCTAAAGCAGAAATAAAGTCTTCTGAACGAGACAGCTTTAGCGCCATTGCTAGGTAAGCATTTTTCCCGTAATAATCTGTCATACTCGCGTACATATGTTTAACTTGCTGTCGGACCTGGGTAATTCCAGCAACCCCATGAGTGAGAAAGTTAACGATAAGCGTACGACGAAATTGATGTGTGGAAATAGGCCAGAGTTGACCAATCTTCAGTTCCAAGCTGTTGCGAGGATTGAATAATTCATGCTCTTCTATATCTTTTGCTGTAACTGAAATATCAAAATGTTTAACAAACTTAGGTAATAATTCAGCTAGACAAGAAACACCATAAGTCGGGACCCTCATCGTTCGATGAGTGAGGCACAAAAACTCTTCGCCTTTTAACTCAGGAATGAGAGCTTTTGCTGGCTTATGTAATTTTCGGAGCAAGTTAAATGCTCTTCCAGCCAGAGTACTGGTAACATAATCGACAAATTCACCTCCACTAATTTTCGATTCATACGAGCGAAAAAAGAATATTTGCCTTTTTCCAGTACCTTTTTTCTTAAACGAGTTATCTTTTAACGCAAGAACTTCATCTTCTCGCATACCTGAAAATGAAGCAATGAGGACATAACAAGCCGCTGCAATTAACCCTGTATAATAGAAAATGCCTTTGCCTGTTCCAGCTAATGAATCAGTGAACTCTAGCTCATATTTTTTTAATAACTCTTTCCGCGTAACTATGCCTAAGTTGCGATGAATGTCATTTGGCTTCCTACGAATAGTATTCGCTCGAGAGCTGAGTTGCTTGGGTGTTTTAAACTTATTTTTCGATTCATTTAGAGCAATGGATTCAGATAGCTCATGTACTTTCCAATAATCTGTAAAGTACTGACAAATTTGATCCATTTTCTTTTCACCCTCAGTTAATAAATCAAAAGCGTGATTTATTAACTTGCTGTGCACATTTTGTGGAATGTAAAGCGTCTGTTCCTGCTCCTCAGTCCCTTCTCTAGAATACTCTTTAGCTAGCCCTGTTAGTGTATTTTCAACTTTAGCACCAAGCATCCGGCCATTTTCCACAGGTAAAGTAAATTGTATTCCTGGAACGTTTAACTTGGCTAATTTATCGAGCTTAAACAAACCGGCCTGTAACGTTCCTTCAGCATATCGTGTACCAATATTCGACAGCAGTTCCCGTAAGACAATGTTTTGTTGCAAGGCAGTTATGGAACTTAACCCCATCCGATCAAGCTCTAGATAAAATTTGAACAAAGCTTCATACATAATTTGAGCTGATCGAGCGTTATTATTCAGAAGGTAATTATGTGTGAAGTAATGTAACACCGCAGCTTTTAGTTCAGACATTAGTTCTTGAGAGATATTCAAGGCTCTAAAACCAGTTTTGTACTTAGCAAGAACTCTATTGGTATTCATGTCTTTATACGCCGTGTGATCCCACTGCATATCTCTAAAACGGTTTAGTGGTTTACCATTCTCGTTGTATGTCACTATTGGATTTATTTCATATAACTCTTTGGGAGTTAAATTCAAAATGTTTTCGGGGTGAATAGTTCCCGGTACAGGTAAGTCCAGATAAAGACCTTCGCCTATTTTTTTTAAAGCAACAGCCATTAATACTCCTCCATAAAATCTAAAGACCAAAGTGGGTGTAGCCCTTCGTATTTGATTTTTCGTCTTGCTAGCTTTGAAACATTGGGATCTATACGATGGCTAACCATCCAATCTATTTCATTGATAGTCTTATCGATTAAATCTCGACTACCAAACAGGCCGCCGCACTCCTTGCTGTATAAGGATTCACAAAGAAAATAATAAAAAGAAAGTAGTAGATAAACGTAACTTTCATCATTTACAAAAATGTGGTTAGGGCATGTGAAGCAGGCTAGGATGTTGTTGCAAATTAACTCGTCTTCTTCGAGCAGACCAAGTCGCAAAAGTTTTCGAGTGTGGAGTTCAGCTTCTGCCGAAGTTTTTGCATTCTGACATATTCCGCCTGTCGACGTTTTCGTCGCACTTTTTTGCTGAAGGAATTGTTTACCCTGTTCAGAGTCAACTAAAGTTATATCAACATCTGGCGTATACTTATTCTGAATTGTAGATAATTCATGCTGACTAATTAAAGACAGTGTATAAGCGTTCATTCCAGTCTGAAGCACATCGGTGTTTTCTTCAGGGTTACCGTCGCTATAATGTTTCGCCGCCACTCCGATTGAATTTCCCAACACACTTGCTCGTGTGACCAAATCATCAAATAGCTGGCCATGTGAGTCTCTTAGTTTTTTGGGTCTAGGCACCAAGGTTTCGCCATACTCGCCTATTGGTCCCGATCGACTGTAGCTCTGAATTACACTATCAACGAATCTCGAACTAAACGTTTGAAAATTAGTTGGGCCAACGTATCGTGGGAACAATAACGCATCTTCATTGGGATCAACCTGCCTTGAGTGCTCCAATACCTCATTGAAAAGCTTTTCCTGATGCTTTTTCATCAAATAAGGCTTTGGCTTCTTGTTTTTTTGCTTTCTTTTATCAGTGACTAGCACTGTAAGAAGATCCCGTTCACCTTTAACCAAAGCTACATCTTTTCTTTTTGCTCGCATTACGGGTGAGAGGTTCATACCAGTGATGGCTATGAAAACCAGCATATAATAAACCGTAGAGCGATTAATCATATACTCATTAACATTAAACTTGGTTTCATCTAATAAGATCTGGCTTGTATGTATAACATGAATGCCTTTTGGGTATTCGAAACAAGGTTCATTGCGCCGTAAATGATCTAAGCTATCGCCTCTGTCGAATCTAGCTTTAAAGTCTCTTCCATAATGGAGCATCATTGAAATCAAAGTTGTTAAATCATTGCGGGTAAAAGATTTACTATTGCCTTTAACGTCATTTATTCTGGCACCTTTTATCCTACCTGTTCGCGTCGTAAACTTAGGAAACCATTTGTTAAAAAGCTTTTCTTGAACAGAATAGCAATCCCTCAAGATGATTCGGTATTGTTTCCGTCGACCTATAACTGTGCTAAGTTCATTTTGTTTGTTATTGCGCTTCGCCTGATAATGAGCGTGTAAACCTGAAATGGTCTCTTTAGAGCTCAAAGGAAAAGATGGGTAATTATCATTTGCAAATTTCACTAACGTCTGGAAATTTTTGAACCTTGTTACCTTCGATGTACCAGAGCCCTTCATTTTGGAAATAAAGTTCACAAATTGTACAAGCTCAAGTCTCCTCGATCTTGCTTCAGCTTTGTTTAATCCCTTTAGCAAAAAGGATAAATCCTTAACAAAAGGTTCTTCAAATTCTCTTTCAATATAGATTTCAAGGTTGATATTGACTAAAGAACGACTGAAGCTTTCGGCTTGCGTTGAAACATAATTCTCAACAGTTATTTTTTCCCTGCCCATTTAAGCCTCCTCTAGTCGTTTAAATACAGCTTCCAAAATTTCCTCATTGATCAATGCTTGTTTTTTCAAAGCAACATTTGATTCCCAGTACTCTAGGTATCTGAGAGTGTCACCTATGTTCTTATGCCGCATTTGTTGTTTAGTAAATGTTAAACTTTCACTACGTGACCAGCCTGAATCTAAACATGCTCTCATTGT
>CALIMD010000087.1 GCA_938028645.1 uncultured Alphaproteobacteria bacterium | reverse complement strand
ATGTGTCGGTTTGTACTAGATGTAAACGACGAATTTGGAACAACGATTGCACTCATTGAGCACGATATGGGGGTCGTAATGGACTTATCTGATAGGGTGGTGGTTTTAGATCACGGCGAGAAAATAGCAGACGGCACACCCAATGAGGTTAAAGCCAACCAAAATGTAATTGACGCTTATCTTGGAGTAGCGCATTGAGAAATTGTCCTCAAAACTGCTCTCTTCAGACTAAGAAAGAGAAAACTTGATGGAATTTTTGAATCTTGTCCTAATCGCGCCAATAGCGGATATGATCGAGTACCCTTCATTTCTTGCTGAGGTGGTGTTTGGCGGCTTGATGTCCGGGGTAATGTATTCACTGGTAGCTCTCGGGTTTGTGCTGATATTCAAGGCCTCAGGGGTATTTAACTTTGCCCAAGGTGTTTTCGCCCTGTTCGCGGCACTCACCTTGGTTGGCTTAATGAATGGGACAATGCCATTTACGCTTGAAAAATCATTACCCGAATTACCAGCATGGGCTGCGGTTATAGTCACCTTCATAGTGATGATAGGACTGGCCATTGCTGTCGAGAGAATTGTGCTACGCCCGCTGGTGAACCAAGATCATATAATCATGTTCATGTCGACTATTGGTCTGGCCTTTGTGCTCGAGGGATTAGGGGATACAATCTGGGGTAGTGAAGTCAAAGCGCTTGATGTTGGAATACCAACTGGTAATTTTTTAATTGGTGAAATTCAGATACAAATTTTTGATCTATGGGCAGCCGGAATTGCAGCCTTCCTAGTTGTGGTACTAGCCCTATTTTTTCAATACACAAGAACAGGGCGTGCTCTTCGAGCCGTTGCAGATGACCACCAGGCCGCATTATCTGTCGGAATTCCACTGAAGAATATTTGGATAATTGTTTGGTCCGTAGCCGGGCTCGTAGCTCTAGTAGCTGGTATAATGTGGGGATCAAAATCAGGGGTTCAGTTTAGCCTTTCGCTTATTGCCTTAAAAGCGTTGCCAGTTTTGATTTTGGGCGGTTTCACCTCTGTTCCCGGCGCGATCGTTGGAGGTTTGATAATTGGCGTTGGTGAAAAAGTTGCTGAAGTTTATTGGGGCCCCCTAGTAGATGGAGCTATCGAGAACTGGTTTGCATATGTAGTTGCGTTAGTATTTTTGCTCTTTCGACCGCAAGGCCTTTTCGGCGATAAGATTATAGAGAGGGTCTGAAAACTATGTTTTATCGTGAATCAGGTCAATTCAAGACAAGTTACGCCGCTGATCAGGCAATTTTTCCAATAAAGCAAGATAATTGGGGCATGGTCTTACTGCTTCTGATAGCGTTCTTTGCAGTTCCATATTTTGGAACAGAATATTTTTTCCAGGCCATCATGATACCGGTGCTCATATTCGCGTTAGCCGCAACTGGACTGAACATTCTAACCGGATATTGTGGTCAATTGTCTTTGGGAACGGGTGGGTTTATGGCGGTAGGAGCAGTAGCTTGCTACAAGCTAACAACTGGGTTCCCTGAGATGAACTTTGTGTTTGTTTTATTGCTTTCCGGGATTATTACAGCTGGGGTAGGTCTACTCTTTGGAATTCCATCACTTAGAATTAAGGGTTTTTATTTAGCCGTTGCGACGCTAGCTGCGCAATTTTTTCTGAGCTGGTTATTTAATAAGGTTGCCTGGTTCCAGAACTACACCCCTTCTGGGACAATCACCATGCCGCCAAGAGAGGTATTTGGGATTGCCGTCACGGGCGCAAATGCTGATGCCATGGATCGCTACCTGTTTTGTCTCGTTTTTGTTCTTATTCTGGCGATGGCTGCCAAAAACCTTGTTCGTGGGCCAATTGGCCGATCTTGGATGGCAATCCGAGATATGGATATAGCCGCCGAATTAATCGGCTTCCGTCCTTTTCAAACTAAATTAATGGCTTTTTCAATTAGCTCTTTTTATGTTGGGGTGGCTGGCGCTATGGCTTTAAGTTTGTGGCTGGGAAGTGTAGAGACAGCGGAAGCTTTCGACATTAACGTGTCCTTTCAGGTTCTGTTTATGATTATAATCGGCGGCCTCGGAAGTATGATGGGCTCATTCGTTGGAGCAGCTTTTATCATATTAATGCCAATCGTATTAACCAATGTGATGGTAGGTTCATTAGGAATGCAGGCCGTTACAGCTAAGCATTTCGAATTTATGTTCTTTGGGGGATTGATTATTTTCTTCTTAATCGTCGAACCCCATGGAATAGCGCGTCTTTGGCAAATAGCAAAGGAGAAACTGAGAATGTGGCCGTTTCCCCATTGAAATAGTGGGGCGAACGGTAGGTTAAGTCTGAATATATAATAAACAAAAATAATTATAAAAATTTAAACCAACAGGGAGAAGAGAATGAATATCAAGCGACTTGGTATCGGTGTCTTGACTGGGCTTGGCCTCACCACGATGGTGGCCACGGAAATAGCTATAGCCGCCGAACAAATCTTTGTGCCAGGGCTAGTATATAGAACCGGTCCCTATGCACCGAACGGGATCCCATTTGCTAACGGTATGCAAGACTATCTTACACTAATTAATGAGCGCGATGGCGGCATTAACGGTGTAAAGATTGTCCACGAGGAATGTGAAACTGGGTATAACACCAAAGTTGGTGTGGAGTGTTACGAGAAGTTAAAATCCAAGAAACCAGTCACGGTAATTCCAAATTCAACCGGAATTACATACCAGTTGATCCCTAAAAGTTACAAAGACAACATTCCTCTTCTAACCATGGGGTATGGTAGAACTTCTGCAGCAGTAGGGTCAGTGTTTCCATGGGTTTTTAATTTCCCTGCGACCTATTGGTCACAAGCTACCGCAGTAATAAGCTACATAGCGGGTAAAGAAGGTGGATTAGGTTCACTCAAAGGCAAAAAGATAGTCCACATCTATCACAACTCGGCCTACGGAAAAGAAGCTAACCCAACTTTGAAAGTGATGGCCGAGAAGTTTGGATTTGATCTTACTCTCCTAGCTGTAGATCATCCAGGTCAAGAACAGAAGGCAACATGGCTTCAAATACGACGTAAAAAGCCAGATTGGATTTTTATGTCTGGTTGGGGTGTTATGAACCAAGTAGCCGTTAAAGAAGCCGCCGCTCAAGGTTTCCCAATGGATAGATTTATAGGAAACTGGTGGTCAGGTTCAGAAAATGATGTTCTGCCATCCGGAGGTAAAGCCAATGGTTATATCGCGGCAACATTCCACACACCTGGTGGAGGGACACCATTACATGCGGAGATCAAAAAGCATGTATATGACAAAGGTCTTGGGGGCGGTGAACTTAGCCGGACTGGAGAGGTACTTTATATTCGCGGTATGTTAAACCATGTATTTGTTGTTGAAGCAGTTAGAAATGCTCAAAAACATTTTAATGTTAAGGTTCCAAATGGCGAACAGATGCAGTGGGGTTATGAGAATACTAATGTCACAGCTGCTGATTGGAAACGCATTGGCTTACCTGGATATCCTCCAATCAAGGTGACGTGTAATGACCACGAAGGTGGGCATCCAGTTCTGTTTCAACAATGGAATGCAAGCACTAAGACCTGGAAGGTCGTCAGTGATTGGATCCCAGTCATGAAAGATCTGGTTCGTCCATTGATGGAAGCCGATGCAGCTAAGTTTGCGAAGGAAAATAACATCACACCAAAGTCTTGCAGCTAATAATTATTGGGTTCACGGAGTCAATAATGCTCAGTTTAAAACGATAAGCGAGGAACGAAGTGAACGACAAAGTGAACCTATTATCTGTTAATAATATCGAGGTTATATACAACCATGTAATCCTCGTATTAAAAGGCGTATCTCTGGAGGTACCCGAGGGGGGAATTGTAGCCCTCCTCGGTGCCAACGGAGCAGGTAAAACAACAACACTCAAATCAATATCCAATCTTTTGAGTTCGGAGCGCGGTGAGGTAACTAAAGGCTCCATACATTACGAAAATCAGGAAATTCAGTCTCTGACGCCAAGTGACTTGGTGAAGCGTGGCGTTATTCAGGTTATGGAGGGTCGGCACTGTTTCGAACACCTCACAGTTGAGGAGAACCTCATGACCGGTGCCTACACCAGAGGTGCAGATAGAAAGGGTATCTCAGAAGATCTAGAAATGGTGTATGGATACTTTCCTAGACTTAAAGAAAGATTTAAATCTTTAGCTGGATACATATCTGGCGGGGAACAACAAATGGTGGCGATTGGAAGAGCATTAATGGCAAGACCCAAATTAATGTTACTAGATGAACCATCGATGGGCTTGGCGCCACAGTTAGTTGAGGAAATTTTTGAGATTGTAGCCTTATTAAATAGAGAAAAACAGGTATCAATTCTACTCGCCGAACAAAACGCCTCCATTGCATTGCGTTATGCAAAAACAGGTTACATATTGGAAAACGGACGTATAGTTATGGAAGGAGAGGCGAAGGCACTTGCTGACAATGACGATGTTAAAGAGTTCTATTTGGGTATTTCGCAAGGCGATCAGAAGAGTTTTAAAGACGTTAAGCACTATCGTCGCAAAAAACGCTGGCTTAGTTAAAAATAAACAACTGTTTTTTTCCAAATCACCCACAAATGTGAAGATAGAACCACTTTTTTCATTTTGGGAGTAGAAGGATGCGGATTGGTCTTGCACAAATCATTCAGGAGTCCAATACGTTCGTTCCATTCAAAACAACTCTCGATCATTTTTCAGCGCAATATATTCGACAGGGGGAAGCTGTTCTAAGGGAGCTAGATTCCGTCCAAATTGAATTAACTGGCATGCTAAGTGTTTTGGAAACAAACAACGCAACTCCCATTCCCTTAATAGCAACACATGGATCATGCGGCGGACCTTTAACGCGCGAATGCTTTAGCACTCTTTTAAGATTACTTGTTCAAGAAATTAAATCTGCGCCTAGGCTTGATGGATTATTATTAGCGCTACACGGCAGTATGGCTGCTGAAGACCAAGAAGACTGCGAAAGTGAAATATTAAATAGTGTTCGTCGTCTGCTACCAGAGGGTACTCCAATCGGAGTTTCATTAGATTTGCACGCCCACGTAACACCACAAATGCTTCAAAAGAATGTTTTCTTTGTCGGCTATGAAAGCTATCCACATGTAGATATGTTTAGGACAGGTCAAAAAACAGCTCAGATCCTGATCGATACTATTTCAGGTAAAATAAAACCTGTTATGGCATTATCAAAAAAACCAATGATAATTAGCCCAGTAAATAGTCGAACCACGGAAGGCCCCATGACGGAGATCGTTGCAAAAGCACGTTGTCTGGAAAATGATAAAGAAGTCCTAGCCGCATCGTATTTCATGGTACAGCCATGGCTCGACTTTAAAGATTTAGGATTTGCGAGTTTAGTATGTACTGACGGGAGTGCTAATAAAGCTCAGTTTCACGCTGACAAGTTAAGCAATATCGCTTGGAGATTAAGGGACTCCCTGTTACCGAATTTAGATAGCCTGGATAATGCTATAATAAAAGGATTAAGCACACCTGGAACAGCTGTAGTTGCAGACTGCGGAGATGCGACAAGCGGCGGCGCGGCAGGGGATAGTATAACGGTATTAAAAACCCTCTTAAGATTGAACGTGGATAAAAATCCGGGATTAACATATGTGACTTTAGTTGATGCACCAGCTGCAGGTTTGGCCGCAAAACTCGGCATTGGATCTAAAATTAAAACTAGATTAGGGCATAGCTTATCTCGCAATGATGGAACCCCGTTGGAGATTGAAGCAATCGTTAAAACAATAACCAATGGTATTTTCAAAATGTCGGCTGGATTAGAAGGCGCAGAAATGAACTTTGGCCTCACAGCTGTTTTGGAAATTGGCTCTATAAGAATTGCTGTTCGGTCTATCAGTGGTCTGGAATGGGATACGGGACAATTTACCTCTGTAGGACTTGATTTAACACAAGCAAAACTAGTTTTTGTAAAGTCACCATCTCATTTCCGAGCCACCTTCGGTCCCTATGCCTCGCAAATTTTTACAGCGGATACACCAGGGCCAACACGCGTCAATATTGCTAAAGTCAATTATGAAAAACTGCAACGTCCCATTCATCCTTTAGATAAAATTTAGCCTCTATTTTAACTCCTATTGACATAATTAATCGACCCTAACGCTGGACAACTGACGGGATACAAGCTTTGCATAGAAACCATCTAATTCAATAAGATCATTATGTCTTCCCCGCTCCATTAATCTACCTTCTTCGAGTACGATGATTTGATCTGCGTCTTTGATAGTAGATAAACGATGCGCTATTATTATTGTTGTCCTATTTACCTTTAGCCTATCAAGCTGACGGCGTATCTCAGATTCATTAACAGAGTCGAGATGACTGGTTGCTTCGTCTAGAATTAGGATAGGTGCATTCTTTAGAAACGCCCTCGCTATGGAAACGCGTTGTCTTTGTCCTCCCGATAGACTGGTCCCTCTCTCTCCTACCTCGGTATTTAATCCGTCAGGCAATACTGCAATCAAATCACCAAGAGCGGCACCCTCTATCGCATTTTTAAGTTCTGCCTCACTCGCATCCGGCTTAGCTATTAAGATATTTGCTCGGAGCGTATCGTTAAATAAATAGGTATCCTGAGCAACTAGAGCTATTCGGCTTCTCAAATCATCTAGCGTGTAATCTTTTAAATCAGTACCGTTTAGTTTTATTAGCCCCGCGTCAGGATCCCAAAATCGCATTAACATCTGTGCCGTTGTTGTTTTTCCTGCGCCAGACGTGCCCACAAGGGCCACTGTCTCCCCAGATAATATTTTCAAATCAATATCCCTTAATGCGTAACGTGTTTGGCCTGGGTAGGAAAAGGTCAATCCTTGCATTTCCAAACTCGCCTCAGATTTTTTAGCAGGAGGAGCACCCGGTCCGTCCACAACAGGTATGGGTTCATTTTCCAGTGCATAGTAACGTCTCGTGGAACCTAGTGTGTCCGCTAGTTGTCTGCCTATTTGTGCGATCTCTGATACAGGCAAAAATGCGGACATCGCAAGTAATGTTAAAAGAGGTAAGATTCCGGAGCTAACCTCTCCATGCTGAACCATCAGGGTACCAGAAACCACAACTGCTAACCCTCCAAAACCGGTTAAAACCTCTAGCAAGCTGTGTTGAAAAGTCAGTTGCTTAAAGAAAGGTATTCGGAGTGCTATATGCGTATCTGCTAGCCTATCAAAACCTTTGGCTCGGCGTTCTTCATCTTGGAAAGTTATTATCTCACCTAACCCCTGAATTGAGTCTATAGCGTATGCACCTAATTCGCCCGATGCCTCACGTGCTTTAGAGCCAAGTCTATCAACACTTCCACGCATCAAAAATGGACTTAAACCAACCGCAATTAAAAATGGTAAAAGTGCTGCCGCAATCCATAAACTTTGGGTCCCAAGAACTATCAGCACGAGGCTAGGGATTAGGAAGGCCACGAATGCGGGAGCAACTGTATGAGCAAAAAAGTACTCTATGAGTTCAATATCGTGGGTAGCCAGGTTCATGAGGTCCCCAGTCCGGCGCCTGACTAAATAAGAGGGAGCTAGAGCATCAAGTTTTCTAAAGGCATCAATTCGCATCTCCGCTAACAATCTAAATGCCATATCGTGCGCTACCCAAGACTCAAGCCAGTGAGTAATACCTGCCAGTGGTGCAAGCATCCAAAGCCAAATCAAGTACTGATCATAATCAGTACCATTTTTCAAACTCAAGACTATCAAGGCGCTCGCGACACCAACACCTATGTAGGCAAGCACCCTAGTAACACCAAAAAAGAATGTCAGACCTAGTCGTCCCTTCCATGGCATTATTACACCCATTAGTGATTTGATTACCTGGTACCAGTTCAATCCTTCTGCTTTTATTACGCCTTCCGTTTCAGGGGTTTTTGCGCCTCCAGAGATATTGTCAAGATTATCAATTTTTGAATTATAGGCACTTTTAGCAACCTCCTTTATTCGATGTGCGGAACCAGCTTGCATCGCTTGATCTCGCATCAAAGCAGAGTATGTATTATCTCTAGAAATTAAGTCGCTATGGATACCTGTTTCAACAACCTCGCCATCATCTAAAACAATTATTCGATCGCAATCTATTATACTTGATAAACGGTGCGCTAAAATAATGGTGGTTCGGCCAACCATTAGTTTATTTAAGGCATCTTGGATAATAGCCTCATTTTCTGCATCTACGGCCGATAACGCTTCGTCTAAGATAAGAATTGGAGAATCACGCAGTATCGCCCGCGCGATAGCAACCCTCTGTCGTTGACCTCCAGATAACTTAATTCCCTTTTCTCCGATTACAGTATCATACTGCTGCGGCAACGATTTGATGAAGTCGTCGATATTAGCTGACTTAGCCGCCAGGCGAAGTTCTTCATCACTCGCTTCTGGGCGTCCCATTCTTATATTATCGCCGACAGTTCCATGAAATAGAAACGTATCTTGATTAACAACCGCTATATTCTCTCTAATTTGCGAAAAGCTCATCTCCTTTAGATCGACGCCTCCAAGAGTTATTATACCGCCTTGTGGGTCGAAAAAGCGCAAAATTAGTTTTACCAAGGAAGACTTTCCGCATCCACTTGGCCCGACCACCCCTAAACATTCACCCGCAGCAACATCAAAACTCAAATTTTGATAAACTGACCTTAAAGAGTTTAGATAACTGAATTGGACATTTCTGAATGAGATTGAGGGCGTTAACCGCTCGGTAATGGGTTTGGAACTTTTATTTTCTACCTGGGGCTTAGCATCTAATATATCGTATATGCCCTGCGCTGCTGACATTCCGACCATTCCTTGATGCAACACACTCCGCAAATCTCGCATTGGCCTAAAAATTTCAACCCCCATTAATAAAATGATGAGTAATCCACTTAATTCCATCTGCTCATTTACAACTCTACTTGCCCCTAACGCCAATGCAGCAGCAGCTCCAATCGTAATTGAACAATCAGTGATACCTCTTGAGAGCACATTGGTGCCCAAAACCCACATGGTTTTCCTGAATAAATCTCGCGCCTTAAATTCCAAAGAATCTGCACGGTTTGTGCTTTGTCCAAATGCCTTTAACGTTGCCAACCCTTGAATTGAATCCAAAAACTCTGAAGCAAAGACAGCATAGGAATGCTGCCTACCTTTTGAATTTTTAACATCTAAGCTGTGCCACAATGCTGGTAGGAATAAGGCAAGCAAGGCAAAACCAACTAGTACACCTGCTACCGGGAGATCTATAAAAGCCACAAAAATAAATATGAGAATAGGGGTAAAAAACGATATCAGTAGCTGAGGTAAATATTGCCCAAAATACGTTTCTAGTTGTTCAACACCCTCAACAATTGAAAGTGTCAATGCTCCAGAACGTTGACTTCCAGTATAAGCCGGTCCTAGTGTTGTGATATGATCAAATAAATTTTTACGCAGTTTTTTTTGAACTTGAGCGGCAGTTTTGTGAGCTATCATGGTGCGAAAATGTTCTAAAACACCACGCAAAACCATCACTGCAATAATTGCTGCCGAGGGAATTAACAGGTCTATTACGGTAGCTCCATTAAATACCTTTCCTATTAACCAACCGAGTAAAGCCAGACGCGCAACACCAAATCCAGACGAGAGTAATCCAATGATCATAGAATAAAAAATTCGGGATCTGACACCCTTAGTAAATTGCCATAAACGAAGTTCTAAATGCATCAAACACTCTTTTTTCTAAAATGAGTTTTAAAGTGATAGAAACACGATTGTTGTTGAAAACAGGAAGCCTGGTTACTCTTCTTTTTCTTCCACTGTTTCAGCGTCAAAGGAATTTTTATCTTTCGACTGGTTCATTCTTTTTTCTTCCATTCGGCGTTTTTTCTTTTCGGCCTTCAGTCGATCGCGTTCCATTTTTTCAAATTTATAGTTAGTTTTGATAGCCATAGTTATACCTTTTTTCCAAGAGTTTTAGCTATCATCGAGTTGAGCAACTCGCACCGATAGAACCTAGAACAGGAGACAATTTAAAGAAACCCTAACAAAATTAATATGTAAACCAAAAACAGAACATTAAGCAGTTTTCATATCGTTTATTCCTAATTCTTTAATCATGGTATCTCGCATAGCAAATTTTTGCACTTTACCTGTTATCGTCATCGGAAAAGCATCCACGAAACGCATATACCTCGGTATTTTATAATGTGCTATTTGTCCGTCACAAAACTCTCTAATATCATCTTCGGTCGCAGTCTCCTCCGGTTTTAATATTATCCAAGCGCACAATTCTTCGACAAATTTCTCATCTGGAATACCAAAAACCTGTACATCACTAATTTTGTGGTACCTGTACAGATACTCCTCTATTTCTCGAGGATAAATATTTTCCCCTCCGCGAATGACCATGTCTTTTACGCGACCAACAATATTACAAAAGCCCTCTTCGTCCATAGTCGCTAAATCACCTGTATGCATCCAACCGGCGACATCAATGCTTTCTGCTGTAAGTTCGGGATCATCCCAATAACCTTGCATAACATTGTATCCACGGGACAGTAACTCACCTGTGTTCCCAGGCGCTACAATGCGGCCACTATCATCTACAATTTTCACCTCTACATGGGGCGAAATACGGCCAACAGTTGTCACTTGTTTTTCAATGGGGTCATCCGTTTTGGTCAGTGTGATAATGGGACTGGTTTCTGTCATGCCATAAGCGATGATCATCTCTTTACAATGCATTTCATCAACAACACGACGCATGACTTCTATAGGGCAAGGGGAACCCGCCATAATACCCGTTCGTAAAGAAGAGAGGTCAAACTCTTTAAAGTTTGGATGCCCTAATTCAGCAATAAACATCGTGGGAACACCATGCAGTGCCGTACATCGCTCAGCCTCAACTGTCTCAAGAACTGTCAGCGGATCAAATGCCTCCGCTGGATAAACCAAAGCAGCCCCATGCGTCAGAGCGGCGACATTACTCAAAACCATACCAAAGCAATGATAAAGAGGCACGGGGACACAAAGTTTGTCACTTGAAGTGAACTTCAACCCTTCCCCCGTAAAATATCCATTATTTAATACATTAAAATGGGTAAGGGTGGCTCCTTTAGGAAAACCCGTTGTTCCACTGGTGAACTGGATATTTATTGGGTCGTCGAATTGCAATTCGTCTGATAGGGTTTCTAATCGTTCACGGCCTTTATTTGAAGCAAGGCCTGATATCTGTTCAAAATCAAAATATCCGTCATTCGTTTTACCTCCTATTTGTATTAGGGTCTTTAAACTTGGCAACCGAATACAGCTAATATTACCGGGCGTACTTTTACTAATTTCCGGTGCCAACTCGCCTACCATTGAGACATAATCGCTGGATTTAAAGCTTGAGGCTAAAATCAATGCCTTACAGCTAACTTTATTGATCGCATATTCGAGCTCTGCGACCCTATATGCAGGATTAATATTGACTAAAATTAATCCTGCCTTGGCGGTGGCATATTGAACAATCACCCATTCACTATTGTTGGGAGACCAAATTCCTACTCTATCTCCCGGTTCGAGGCCTAAACTTAGTAAACCTGCCGCAAACGCATTAACTTTTTCTTGTAATTCCAGATACGACCATCGAATATTTTGATGTCGGACAATAAGTGCATCTCTTTCACCCCATTTTTTTACTGCTGAGTCAAAATTGGCGCCTAATGTCTCACCAATTAAAGGTTTCGTGCTCGCTCCATGACTATAACTTTGATCCAGCATGGTATCCCCCATAAACGATTATAGTGCAAATGCCTAAATTCAAAAAAAACTCGATCGCATATATTAACTAATAAGACCACATATCTTAACACTCTACAAACTTTGACACATCTCATCGGGGCGACAAACCATTTTAACGGTCAATAGAAATTTACTCTCGCGAAAATGAATAAAAATAGGTTAAGGTATTGGAATGTTATAAATTTGTTTAGATTTTAAAATATTCTATTGGGCCAACCTTCATATGAAAATAATTCCTATTTCAGGCGCATTGGGTGCCGAAGTATCTGGACTGGATGTCTCGGTTAAACTTTCCAACAGTCAAACCAGCGAACTCTATGAAGCCTTTCTAAAACACCGAGTGCTTTTTTTTAGAGAGCAAACTCTGTCTGCTATCGGCCTTTTAAAATTCTCAAAAATATTTGGGGAGCCCGCCGTTTATCCTTTTATCCAGGGGCTACCAGACGTGCCAGAGGTAATAGAAATAATAAAAACGGAGGCCGATGAAAAAAATTTTGGGGGATCCTGGCACTCGGACACAAGTTATATGAAGCAGCCAGCAAAAGCCACACTATTATATGCCAAAAAAGTGCCTGAATATGGCGGGGATACACTCTTCTGCAACACAAATATGGCATACGAAGAACTCTCAGAAGGAATGAAAAAGTTATTATGCAACATAATTGGAATTAACTCCTCTGAGAAAGGCTATAAAGGCGGTAGAGCTGCCGGTATGAACAGACTGAATGCGATGAAGGGCGCCTATAATAAAAAATCCAAAAGTTTTGAGTCAGAGCATCCCGTGATACGCACTCATCCGGATACTGGAAACAAGTCTATTTATATCAATAAATCCCATACGTATAAATTTAAGGATATGTCGGAAGATGAAAGTAAACCTTTAATCGATTACCTTTGTGACTTTATGGTAAAGCCAGAATTTACCTGCCGATTTAGATGGAGAGATGGATCAATTGCTGTTTGGGATAACAGAACAACACTTCATAATGCCATTAATGATTACCAGAAAAAACGGCGCCACATGCAACGCATCACGCTCGAGGGGTGTGAACCACGTTGATTAAATCTTTGAATAAAACAAAATCCCAAGACTTAAGTAATTTTTATCTCATAACCATAGTTTGTGGCGCGATCATAATTAGTTTAATTACTTTAGTAGCCGTAGACTGTTTGCCTATCGGATTAAGACAACCGGGAAGCCCCCTGCTTCAATCAGCCGCCATTATTGGGTCTATATTACTGATATTATCATTTCTAGCTGTACTCGCTAAACGCTTTGGTAAACCAGGGAGAAGTGGATTCAAAGCGCATGTTTGGTTAGCTAATATAGGTTTTATTTTAATAATTGCACATTCAGGCTTGGCTGTACTCAGTATCCCAGGAATATTACTTATTTTACTCCTCGTAATAGCCATCCTAGGCATATATGCGCGCTTGGTTCTCTCTAGGCAAATGGAAAATACTTTTGGAACTAAGCGCACTGGATTTTCTGCACCTGACGAAACCATGCGAAATGAACTTAAACACTTAATTGCCCACAAGCAGCGTCTGTTAAAAAAAATCGATCCCTCAGCTAACGAAGCCTTTTTCTCCATACAAGCAAGAAACTGGATAAAAACGCCCGTTTTAGCCTTTCGATACAATCACGCTGTCGGGAAAGAAGCAGGTCTTTTGGAAACACGAAAATCGGTGCCATTTTTTCAAGCATATTATCGTAGTATTCATCAGCTTTTATCTATAGCTTTTTTACTAGGTCTCATAATACACATCGTCACCACAATATTTTTTGCGGGGTATGTTGCCGAAGATCGTCACATCTATTGGTGGCATATAACAGAGTGGGGATCATGACACGCTTAGCCTTAATGATTGATCTTGAGCGGTGCACTGGATGCAAGAGTTGCGAGGTTGCATGCAAAACTGAAAATGGTCTAGGGCCCGGGGAACGTCGCAACAGAGTGGTATGGTTTGCGGGTGAAGAGCAAAAACAAGATCCTGACCTATCAGCACCCTTGGACTTCCTAGCTTTATCCTGCCAGCAATGCGAAAGACCAGCCTGCATTCGAGCATGTCCGGTGAACCCCAAAGCTATTACCAAGGACCCAACTACTGGAATTGTACGTGTCAACGAGGATACTTGTGTTGGATGTGGCGAATGCGTCACAGCTTGTCCTTACGGGGCAATGGGATACGATTCGAATGGGCATCACGCCGTTAAATGTGATTTATGCTTTGAACATAGAGCAGACGGAGGGATTACCACGGCATGTGCATCAGTTTGCCCAACAAATGCGATAACATTTGGAACCCGAGATGAGCTAGAATCAAAAGCGGATTCTATGGGTAGAAAGCAGATTGATAATGATCCTTTCCTATTAGGCCCAGCCACTATTTATTTAGATCGAAAACAGTACCAAAATGACCCTTTTGATGCGAAAAAGCGAACTATACCCAGCGTTTTGGATACAGGTTATAAGATTTCTCAAAAAAAAGTTGACTTCCCCTACGGCTTTTCACGGGATGAAAGAAAAGCTGACCGAATAGAAGCTGGTGGTTGTAATATTTGCTTCAATAGTTGTACGGCTAAATTCCATTTTCATAAAAATAAGCTGGTGAAAGTAACCGGGAACGATGAAGATCCGATATTAAAGGGAAAGGTTTGTCCCAAATCCCAACTATCGCTCCAACTTTACTCGAGTAAAGAACGGCTCACACAACCATTAAAAAGAATTGGAAAGCGCGGAGAAAATAAATTTGAACCCGTGAGTTGGAAACAAGCTTTAGATGAAATTTCAGCAAGATTGATCACAATAAAATCCCAATTCGGTAGCGAATCTCTTGGACTATTCTCTGGAACCAGAACAGGCACGTTAACTAATCGTGGATATATAAGAATGTTCGCAAAATTGTGGGGAACTCCTAATTTTGTGACAACAGAACCCTTTTGTTCATCTGGGAAAAATTTAGCTTATTCAATGACTCAAGGGTATGGAGGACCTGGTAATTCATATACCGAGGAGGATATGGGTTCCGCATCGCTTCATGTTTATTGGGGAGACAACCAAGCAGAGACAAGACCCGTACACTTTGGAATGATTAATGATTGGCGCCTAAAACGCGGCGCTGAAATGATTGTAATAGATCCAAGAAAAACAGTCACGGCATCAAAAGCAGATTGGCATATTCCAATACGTCCTGGCGGCGATATGGCGCTGAGTTTGTCAATCGCTTACCACATTCTATCAAACCATTTACATGATGAGAACTTTTGCAATTCATGGGTTTTAGGTTGGAGAAAATGGCAAGAATTTATATTAAGAAAACAATATACACCCGAGTGGGCAGCAGAGATTGCTGATTTAACACCACAAGAAATTCGAATTCTTGCTGAGAAGATAGCTAGTGCGGATGGCTGTATAATTTATGGAAGCAGGGGCATTAATCAACATATGAATTCAACTCAATCTAACCGTGTTTTGATGTTTTTAGCAGCTATAACGGGAAATTGGGGGCGTCCCGGTGGCGCCTACTTTAATATGTCTG
>CALIMD010000086.1 GCA_938028645.1 uncultured Alphaproteobacteria bacterium | reverse complement strand
AGGGGTTGCTCCACAAAAGCATTCCAAAAGATATCAACAAAAGAAAAAACTGGGTTGAAACGCTAAATAAAGAGCACAACAAATTATTATCCAAAGAATGGAACCCGACAAGCGACGGCGTAAATTTCGCAGCGGTAGTATGTGAAGTTGATAAATACCTAGAGAAAGATGCAACAATTACCTCTGATGCGGGTAACTTCGGGAGTTTTATTCATCGTTATATTGGTTTTGGGCAAAAACATGTTTTTTTATCATCAGTTGTAGGCGCTATGGGATCGGGAATGCCGATGGCCGTCGCGGCTGGGTTGCGTCGACCCGGAAAACAGACTGTTTGTTTTATTGGAGACGGCGGTGTTTTGATGATGGGAAATGAAATAGCAACGGCGGTCCAATATGGCGTTAACCCAATTATAATTATAGCTGATAATTCAATGTATGGAACTATAGGAATGCATTCTTATGTTAGATATCCCAACAAACCATTTATGCAAGGAACCAAACTTACTAATCCAGATTTTGCAACCTGGGCAAGATCTTTTGGAGCCGAAGGAATAACTATCCAAACTGAAGCGGATGTATCTGCAGCCATCGACAAAGCTTTTAGTATACGAGTAAAACCTGTGGTAGTTCACTGCCACACTTCAGCTGTTCAAATGAGCGCATGGAGGAAATATGAACGTTCGGAAACTCTAGCATGAGCAATGAAGATCTTCTAAACCCACCGCGTTTTGAGGCCCAACTTTTAAAAAAGCAAGTTATGTCAATATTAACTGCCTGGGGCATGGCTTTGAAAGAAGCCGATATCGCGTCAACAGTGATGATAGAGACTGACTTACGTGGTGTAGATTCTCATGGCATTAATATGCTTCGCCAATATGAAGAAACGTTTAAACGTGGAGCATTAAATATTAAAGCCCAAACAAAAATCATTCGCGATCGATCAACTACAGCGTTACTCGATGCTGACAGAGGGTTAGGCCATCCCGTTTCGGTTCAGGCTATGGAGATGGCCATAAACAAAGCAGAAAGCCATGATGTAGGTATAGTTTGCGTAAAAAATTCGCATCATTTTGGTGCAGCCGGGTACTATGCTGAAATAGCCGCACGTCAAGGTTTCATTGGAATAGTAACAACATCAACTCGCGGTATTTCAATGGTTCCAACCCGCGGAACGCAACCAGTATTGGGCACTAATCCGTTCGCTTTCGCAGCACCAGCCGGAAAATACGATCCGTTAGTGTTAGACTTCGCCACGACGGTGGCTGCTGTTAATAAGGTAAAAGTGCGTAAACTAAGAGAATTACAATTGCCCGACGGCTGGGTCAATGATGGCGATGGCCGCACCATCTTTGACCCAAATGAGGCTATACGTATTTTCGACAATAAAAGTTTTGGGGGGCTCAATCCGGTTGGAGGAATTGGAGAGACTTTAGGCGGACATAAAGGTTACGGGCTCGCGGTATTTTCTCACATCCTCAGTGGAGCTATGCCTGGGGCGTCATTCTCCCCCGTACGGGTGAAGAATAGTAATACTGATACACCGGATGATTTAGGACATTACTTTCAAGTAATTAATCCTGAAAGTTTCAGAACAAAAGAAGAGTATGAAAATGATATCGAGGTCGTGATAGAGACCCTCCGATCAGTAAAACCGAGCGATCCAGATAAACCTGTTTTGGTTCCGGGTGAACCAGAACAAATCAGTCGGAAAGACCGTCAGAAAAATGGTATTCCTGTTAATAGAAATTTACGCAACTTAATTAAGGAAATTACCCAGAATGCTGGGGTTGAATACCTCTTAACCAATAATACTATCCCATAGGTCCCCAATATTAAGACAAAAAGGACAATAATATGAAGCTAGCATATTTTGACGATTTTCAGCTCGGTGTACTTACTGATAAAGGACTTGTTGATGTCTCACACATCATCATCGATATTCCGCATACGAACCCGGGAAATCTAATGAATGGTCTTATAGAAGATTTCGAAAACTATAGATCAAAACTTGAGACCGCTGCAGAAAAAGGTGTCGCTTTCCCGTTGGATTCAATAAAGATACAACCCCCATTACCAAAACCCGGCGCCATAGATTGTATGGCCGTTAACTATATGGAAAATGGTACGTTAAAAGAAAAACCGCAGATAAATGGTTTTCATAAATCTCCATCAGCAATCATTGGTAACGGGGACACGATGATTTTACCCGATGTGCCTGCCACAATTTTTGAAGGGGAGGCAGAGTTAGGACTTATCATTGGTAAAAGGGCGAGTAACGTCAGCGAGTCTGATGCTATGGACCATGTTTTTGGTTATCTAAATTTCATTGATGGCTCCGCGCGTGGCCTGCCACCAGACCGTAATGTTTTCTTTCAAGTAAAATCTCGAGCAACGTTTGCTCCGATCGGTCCTTTCATAGTTACTGCAGACGAGATCCCGGACCCTCAGAACCTTTCTGTTAGACTCTGGGTAAATGGAGAACTCAAACAGGATTTTAATACAAACGATATGGCCCATAAAATTCCTAAAGCCATATCATGGCTCAGTTCAATACATGCACTTGAACCAGGAGATCTAATAGCGACTGGCACGAACCATAGAGGCTTGAGCTCTTTTCAGCATGGAGACAAAATTGAACTAGAGGTAGAAGGACTTGGTCGTCTATCGATCAATGTTCAAGATGATTTAAGACGAACCTGGGGGAGAGAAACTAGACTCGATAGAAAGAATGCCGGCTACGAAACACCCACACCGCAACTAACTGGAAAATATGCAAAGTAGGATTACAAACTATGGCAGACATCAAACAGTTCGGTTTGGACTTAGGGATATACGGACCACTAGCAGAGCCAGAAATAGTAATAAATTTAGCTAAATATGCGGAGACCGCGGGTTTCAGCTCTATTTGGCTTGCCGATCATGTAGTATTTCCCAAACATTTTGATTCTAAATATCCTTACAGCGCCACTGGCGGGTTCCCAGCACCGATCGAAGATCCATTACTAGAACCTATCGCAACAATGGCAGTTTTAGCTGGATCGACAACGGATATCCGAATTGGAACGGCAGTTTTGATAATTCCCTATCGAAATCCAGTTTTGCTTGCGCGCATGTTAATTACAATAGACCAATTTTCAGGTGGACGTGTCACACTAGGAGCAGGCGTAGGCTGGTTAAAGGAAGAATTCGAAACTTTAAACACGGCTGATTTTGCCCTACGAGGCAAAGTTACCGACGAGTATTTGGAGATTTTCAAAAGTTTATGTGGTGGGCAGGAAGTATCTTACCACGGAGAAACATACCAGTTTGATACGGTTTATTCAGTTCCAGGATCAATTCAAAGACCCAATCCACCTATTTTAATAGGAGGTATTGCTAACCCTGCCCTAAGGCGCGTAATAAAATATGGGGATGGCTGGCTAGCCGTTGCTTTAGACCCTATTCGGATGAAAGAACGCATCGAAACACTCAAAAAACTTTGTGTAAATAGTGGGCGGCGGTTTGAAGACTTAGACCTCGTCTACAAGATATTTATAAACCCAGGAGAACCTAAAAAGGGCCCGTTTGGAGAACGCGAGATAGGCAGTGGCTCTGAAGTTCAAATAATAGACGATTTAAAAAATATACTCGGATCAGGCTTCAACAATGTGGTGGTTCGTTACCGGGGAGATAGCGCAAAAGAACAGCAAAAACAAATGGAACGTTTCGCAGAAGAAATAATTCCGAAACTATAGATAGATCCTGCATTATTGATTGTTTTCTTGGCATAAAAAAAGCCGCTTTATCTTTAAAAGCGACTAATTCTCTTTTTTAGTTAAACGACGGTAAGGAAAGTATCCTAGTATCCTTCCCTCTCCAGTCTTTTGCGCATGAGTTTTCTATGTCGGCGCGTCGCCTCCGCTTCCTCGCGCACTCGCCTCTCTGACGGTTTTTCGTAATTTCTGCGAAGTTTCATTTCTCTGAATATACCCTCACGTTGCATTTTCTTTTTCAATGCTCTGAGAGCTTGATCAACATTATTATCTCGAACGGAAACTTGCACTGAAAACCACCTCCATTAATTGTTTCTCTATATTTTTTAACGATTCGAACTATTTATGATCGCGGAAACGTTCAATAACACATTTTTAGTTAAAATGCCAAGCTACTTATTTCACTACTTTACCAATCAGTGGTGAGGCCTTATATGAAAAGCATGGAGATCAGACCAATAATTAGGATGGGAAATCCAATCCTCCGATTAAAAGCAGATGCTGTAGAGCCTGAGCATGCTGACTCACTAACTACAATAATACCAGATATGATAGCAACCATGCGCGATGCTGGTGGTGTTGGATTGGCGGCACCTCAAATTGGGGTCAGTCTTCGTCTGATAGTTTTTGAGGTGCCTGTAAGTCGCGCTACAAGTTTAGATGGCGATAAGCCTTGCGACATGCAGGTTTTAATAAACCCTAAGTTTAACCCCGCAACTTCTGAGAAAGAATTGGGTTGGGAAGGATGTCTCTCAATTCCCGGTTTACGCGGAGAGGTACCAAGATATAAGGAAATAACCTATACTGGGTTTAACGGCGAAGGGTTTCCCATAAAGACTTTTGCTTCTGGTTTTCACGCCCGAGTGGTGCAGCATGAGATGGATCATCTTGATGGGATTTTATACCCGGACAGAATGATAGATTTCACACTTTTTGGTTATGTTGAAGAATTCACTAAAATGCAGGAACAAAGTCGTTCTCCGGATGGAGATAATAAAAACGGTGGAACCAATGGATAACATGGACAAAAAAAGGCAAGAGTTAAAAGATAAGCTCTTGGAGGCATCCCTGCCCCATATCATTTTCGATGGTTGGAGTTTGAAATCGCTCCGAGCAGCCACTTCCGATTTGGGTATCAAAGAGGGAATGATTTATACAGTATTCGTTGACCCTGAAAGTGAGTTGATCGAGCACTTTTCAGATTGGGCCGACCGTAGAATGCTTGCTCGTCTGGATAAAACGGATCTCGAATCAATGAAGGTTCGGGAGCGGATTACAAAAGCTGTGCGCTGGAGATTAGAAGAATTATCTGGCCAAGAGGAAGCGCTGAGGCGTTCTATTCTTAAATCATCACCCCGTCATCTATACAAAACAGTGGATCTTATATGGCGAAGAGCGGGTGACAAAGCGGTTGATTTTAATTTTTATTCAAAACGCGCACTGCTCGCCGCAGTCCTCTCATCCACTACTCTGTACTGGCTGGATGATAAATCTGAGAATCACGCCAAAACCTGGGAATTTTTGGACCGTCGAATTTCTGACGTTATGCGGATCCCCAAAGTGAAAGCCAATTTGAGAGAAGTCATTGACCTGACTCTAACTCCTATTGCAAAAAAATGGGGCGCTTGGAAAACAACCTAAATGAATAATTTATATTGGGAAAATAAATTTACGGTCCCAGATGGTTAGTTTCTCGAAAAAATTCGACGCCCTCGATTATCCCAAATCATCAATAAGATTTGTCTGATTAAAATGTTTTTAATATTAGTAGTTTCAACTTTGGTAAAAGCTGGATACAAACCAGCACGATGTTATCTTTAGAAAAATCAATACCAGATCATAAGAATAAAGCGCTCGCAAACGCTGCTATCCTTGTTAAGTTAACATTGGTAACAATGCTCTATGCCATGTCGGTTACTATCGCTAACGTATCACTACCTCAAATCAAAGGTGCACTATCGGCAACAACCGACGAGATAGCGCTGATAGTAACTTTCAGCATTATAGCAACAGCTGTAGGCACACCAATGA
>CALIMD010000085.1 GCA_938028645.1 uncultured Alphaproteobacteria bacterium | reverse complement strand
GATAATTCCCAGTTCCAGGATCACAGAAAGGATATTGAATACCTCTTCCAACATTCCCTTTATCATCATTAGCAACTATATTCTTCGGGTTATTTGGGACAACCGAGCGCGCATGACAATGCCGAACCCAACCCTTTGAAATCCAGTCACCACAGACATGGCCCGCTGTAAATGGATCTAGGATAAGATCTCCCCTTTTAATATCCTCATCTATATCAAAAACTTTCTGTTCGATGGAATTATCGATTTTGAAAATTATATGACTATGGTCGAGCGTTATCTGAAAGGGTAACCCCATAGATTCAACTATTTGACCAACTTCTGAAACTCGCAAAAAATCCTCTGACCACATATTGACATGCACTTCTAAACAGGGGTCAACACTCAACTTGTCACCCTCCTTCAATGCAAATGCATAAAAATCAGCTACATCTTGATTGCTTATAAGTTCTCCTGAAATATTGTGAGAAAAAAGTTGAATATTGTGCATCTTGGAGCCAAGTGCATTTGCTATTTTGAGGTTTTCGATCAGCAGAGTCTCATCACGCCCCAGCATATAAAACCAACCTCCACAGCGTATTGGTAGATGATATTTTTTACTGGCTAATAAAAATTGTTCTACCTCATTTGCGGCTGGTGTCTTATCAACATAATCAAAGAGCCCCGTTTCTTTGACCATATGAAAGCGGGTATCAATATCTGGCATAGGGTCAGCGTGAGTGTGCTTGATACCATTGGTTTGAATACCAAACTCAAGGTTTTTTGGCATCATTATCCTCCTAACGCTTTCCGTCTAATTCCTCTGTGTGGTTTTACTCTGTTATTCGTCCTCATTCTTTTCAGTTATCAAGTTCCAATGGAAGATCTAAAATAATTTACCTCCATTAGGGACGTTTTGGTCAATAGACACCAAAACAACCTCACCTGTTTCATCTGGAAAACCCAGAACTAGTATCTCGCTCATAAACTTTCCAATTTGTTTTGGAGGAAAGTTGATAACAGCTGCTACCTGCCGTCCCTTTAAGCTGTCTATAGTGTAATGCTTTGTTACTTGAGCAGAGGTCTTTTTAATTCCAAGTATTTTGCCAAAATCCACCCAAAGTTGAAATGCTGGATGACGTGCTTCAGGGAAGGGTTTTGCGTCAATAATAGTTCCTACGCGGACATCTATTTTTGCGAAATCTGCATACTCTATCGTATTTAAGCCAGTTTCTTCCGTCATACTCATTTTCCTAATATTCCCAGTTAAACATTGCTAGTAGAAATATCAGACCATTTTCAAATCTATTAGCCCAAGGTTTGATATTATATTTTCTGTTTGCTTCAATCGCTCGTCCAAAATTCTAGTAGTAGCTGATAAGTCCTCACTGTTATCCTTTGACCAAGTACAAACACCACTCATAAAGATCATACACATACCTTTTACTCGAATAGCGCCTTGTATTCCTTTCGCTTCCAATCCAACCGCTGCGAGTGTTGCTTCCATTGATAATTTTAAAGATTTCGATCCGATCACAACAAAACTCGGGTTATGAAGAAAGGTCTTCATCAATTTAATAACACCGGCTTTATAGGGCGCGAGTGCTTCAAATCTTATCAAAAGAGCCTCCAAGAGCCGTTCTCTTACAGGAATTTGGTCATCTTTTAAATCAGCATCAATTGATTGGTGAACCGTCATATCTATGAACGCAGAAAACGCAACTAGCAGGTCTACTTTATTTCTAATTCCACCAGTTACATTTAAAACATCAAAGTCACACTCTTGTGACAAGCTCTCAAGATCTATTGACTGCCAGCTGTCAGAAGCTATTTTTTTAAATATATTTTTATAAATGAGATCTTCTTGATAAATTTTAGTCATTCCAAGATATACTTAGTTAGCCTGCAAGCTCTTTAGACCGTCGACTTGCAGCTTCAATTGCTCTATCGACAATCGGCTGAATACCATCTTTATCCATTAATACATCCAACGCCGCCGCAGTAGTTCCTCCGGGACTTGTAACATTTATTATCAACTGACTTGCAGGGTCCTCTGATTGACGCGCTAGCTCCCCTGCTCCTGCAACGGTAGCCTTGGCTAAACGGTATGCTAAATCCATTGGGAGGCCCGCTTTTTCACCAGCGGCTGCCATGGCTTCTATTAGAAAAAACACATATGCCGGTCCACTACCAGAAACAGCTGTGACTGGGTCTAATAAGGCTTCATCATTTATCGATATCGCCTCACCTACGGCCGATAGTAAATCCCCGCAAAGTAACGTCGTTTCCGCTGATACATTACTATTCGGAACAAATACGGTAACGCCCCTTCCAACTGAAGCAGGCGTGTTAGGCATCGCACGAACTATAGATGCTTTTTGACCTAATTTATCCTCAAAATATCTAATTGTTTTTCCCGCTGCAATGGACAGAAAAACCGTATTAGGCCTCACGAATCTTTGGAGAGGTATAATTGCCTCATCCATAGTTTGTGGTTTAACGGCCAATACCACAACCGAGGGATTAACGCCTTCGGGGATATCATCAGCGG
>CALIMD010000084.1 GCA_938028645.1 uncultured Alphaproteobacteria bacterium | reverse complement strand
TTCGAAAAAGCAACAAGGGGGCTAACACTATTAAATAAAAAATTAACCTCTCTAATTGCTAGGCACAATTTTATATCGGACCAACGGAGCCTTAACCATGTTGCAGATGAGGTAAGGCTTGAAAATTTATCGACTGATCTTCAAAGGCTTCTGTTAAAATTAAAAAACAGCAACCAAGAGAAAGATTCATTTATAAAAAGATTAGAACAACTCTCCAAAAACACTAGTTACAAACAGCCTTTTTCACATTCCATCAAACCTGAAACGGCCCCAATTATAGAAGGTCCCCTGGGAAAAGGTTATCAAAATAAACAATTTGACGGGAAAAAGGTGAGATTTCTATCCCCTAGATCATTTCTTAAAAATAAACATAATGTCGGTTTGCCTGTAAAAGGAAAAATAGTTAAGCTATTCGGACAAACTGACCCTATTGGCCTAACCACAAAAGGAATTACAATTAGTACAAGACCGGGTGCGCGCGTAGTCGCTTCTTTTGATGGAAGAGTAATTTACGCAGGCCCTTTTAGAACGTATGGCAATATTTTAATCATTGATCATGGTGAAGGGTTCAGTACTTTACTAGTTGGCTTAGGCTATATTGGAGTAAAAACTGAGCAAGTTATTTTAGGTGGTGAGCCAGTTGGAAAGATGGATACTGTCCCACTCAAAAATAGAGGAATAAATCAGAAACTATACATCGAACTGCGAAAACATGGTAAACCTATTGACCCAATGGCATGGTTGTCCTGAAAAAGAATGCGATTAAGTTATGGCAATAAATAAAACGATACTAAAAACGTTTATGAGTTTATTAAAGGGAGATGTTTTGAAGAAAAGTGTCGCATATATTTTTGCCATAATCGTGGTTTTGAATACTCCATCAAACGCTTATTCTAACGATACCTATAGGCAACTAAATCTGTTTGGTGATGTGTTTGAGCGCGTTCGAGAAGAATACGTGGATGAAGTAACCGATCAACAACTCATAGAGGCTGCAATAAATGGAATGCTAACATCTCTTGACCCTCATTCCAGTTTTCTAAATGCAAAGAGCTTCAAAGATATGCGTGTCCAAACTAAAGGAGAGTTTGGTGGGATAGGCATTGAGGTCACTATGGAAAATGGTTTGATCAAAGTGGTTTCACCGATAGATGACACGCCTGGAGCTAGAGCTGGTTTAGAGCCGGGGGATTTAATAACGCATCTAAATAGTGAGGCTATTTTAGGTTTAACCCTTAGAGAAGCTGTCGACAAAATGCGGGGTCCAGTAGGGGAGGAAATAGTTCTCGGTGTGCGCAGAGAAGGCGTTAAACCGTTTAAAATAACAATAAAACGCGCTATAATCAAAATAAGTTCGGTCCGTTATGAAACAATCGAAGATATCGGTTACATAAGAATAACAACCTTCAATGCTCAGACAACATTAGGATTAAAAAAAGCCCTTAAAAATTTTAAAGAACAATTGGGTAGAGAACAGGTGGGTCTAATACTGGATTTACGAAATAATCCCGGGGGTCTATTAAACCAAGCAATAACAGTGAGCGATATATTTCTTGACTATGGCGAAATTGTATCAACACGAGGAAGAGACCCTGAAAAAGCGTCAAGAATTTACGCTAAGCCAGGAGATCTATCCGCAGGACTTCCTATAGTAGTACTGATAAATACAGGCTCCGCTTCAGCTTCGGAGATCGTCGCAGGAGCACTTCAAGATCATAAGAGAGCGATTATTTTAGGCACACAATCATTTGGAAAGGGATCGGTGCAAACGATAGTACCCTTAACAGGCGAGGTAGCCATGCGTCTAACAACATCCAGATATTACACCCCCTCAGGACGATCAATTCAAAAAACTGGGATTACCCCAGATATAATTGTGGACTCTGCAAAAATTGAGAAAAACAAAACACCGGTGCGGAGAAGGGAAACAGATTTGCGCGGCGCATTGGATAATACAGACAAAAATAAGAAAGCGGCATCATCTACAACCAAAGGCCGACCCTCTGCTAAAGTAATGGCAAAAACAGATTATCAACTGGCACGTGCTGTTGATCTTCTCAAGGGGTTAGCTGTTTTAAAAACGCGTTTGGTTAATTGAAGCTTTTATCGCTCATAAAGACATTCAAGAGCCTCCTAAAGATACCCAAAAGGGAGAAAACGGAGGCGGCTCTTAGTATTGATATGCAAGAGTTGGAACAGGAAGGTCCTAACCTAGCAGAATATGAAGAGAACTCTGTGCTAGATGAGTCCAGATTTAAAGAGATGCGTATCAGAAATTACTTTAATAGAATATTCAGCTCACGCTTTAAAAGATTTGTTTCATATGCAATATACACATTAATACTTTTAACACTTGGCGCTATTTGCGGTTGGATATTTGTAAACTCCGAGCAAACTATAGCAGAAAGAAGTAAACTTAAACCTTGGTTAAAAGTAGATATCCTTGGAGAAGAAGAAGGTGCACCTAACAATTCTAGCCGAGAAATTAATCTATCCACTCAAACAAAAGCTGATGACAAAAATCAAATAGCTGATAGGGCAAAAGAGAAAAATGAAAGCCAAATATTTGACAATGATCTTATGCAAGGGATTATTTATCCGCATATTTCTGAAGACACAGAAAATGGTCCACTCCCAATAATAGCAAAAGACGGTCGCCAACCATGGATAGAATACTCTCGCAACTTCAAACATTCTGATCGCAAACCACGGGTTGCTATTATAATCAATAACCTTGGTCTCTCTGCGACTTATACTGAACAGATACTAAAATTGATGCCTAAAAACATCACACTTTCCTTTTCTCATATATCTCCAAAACTAAAAAAATGGGTGAGAGAAGCTCGACAGAAGGGCTTTGAAGTTCTCATAGATCTGCCAATGGAACCAAATGGATTCCCAAGGAACGATCCGGGTCGAAGCACTTTGCTTACTTCTCTGAGCGAAGTTGAAAACCTTAACCGATTAGAATACGTGATGGTTCAATCGGGAGGGTATGTGGGTTTATTATCTACGCATGGAAGTAAATTCACGCTTAATTCTGAATTATTACTACCTATTCTAAAAGCCATTAAAGACCGTGGTCTTTTGTACGTCGATAGTCGGACAACATCGCAAAGCCTTGGACCTGAGTTGTCGTCTGATATTCAGCTTCCTAGAGCTTTCAATAATGTTTTCATAGATAAGACCCCATCTCAAGGACATATAACGACCAAGCTTAGTGAGCTAGAAAGAATAGTAATGGATAAAAAATTTGCTGTTGCAATAGCGCGACCACTACCAATATCAATTGAAATCCTAAGTGAGTGGGCCTCGAGCTTAAAGAAAAAAGGTATCGCATTGGCTCCAATAACAGCAATAGCCGATAAGCAAAGTCAACGATGAAAACAATACCCTCTCTGTACAGACCATGCGTTGGTATAGTTCTTTTTAATAAGGAAGGACTTATATTCTTAGGAAAACGAAATGATGTAAGCCAAAACTCATGGCAAATGCCACAAGGTGGCATTGATAATAATGAAAAACCAGAGGACGCAGCTTTAAGGGAGCTAGAGGAGGAGACTGGCATAAAAACAGTTGAAATAATAGATCACACCAGAGATTGGTTGACATATGATTACCCACCACTGCTCTTGAATAGAAGATTTTCCAACTATTATAGAGGACAGCAGCAGCTTTGGTTTGCTATGCGCTTTTTAGGAACTGATGATGAGATAAATTTGCATACTAACCACGCCGAATTCAGTTCATGGAAATGGTCCAATATAGACGATTTAGTTTCCCTTGTCGTTGATTTCAAGAAACCGGTATATAGAGAAGTGGTTAAAAAGTTTGGATATCTAGCCAATAGAACCGCAATTTAAATAGAGGGTGGATTATGAAGAAAATCCTGATAACGGGAGGTGCAGGTTATGTTGGGAGCAGACTAACCCCCCAACTTCTTGCTTTAGGCTATAGTATAAGAATATTGGACACCCTATTTTATGGATCACATCACTTACCTTTGTCCGATCCAAACTTGGAGGTTTTAAAGACAGATATTCGTGGTGTTAGCCACCATCCGAAATTCTTTGAGGACGTTAATACTGTCATACACCTTGGATGTATCTCTAATGATGCAAGTTTTGAGTTAGATGAGACCTTGAGTCGAACGATCAATTTTGATGCTTTTGAGCCTCTGGTAATATCAGCAAAAAAAGCTGGGGTAAAAAGATTTATTTATGCTTCATCTAGTTCTGTTTATGGAATTTCGGAGGAAAGAAATGTCACAGAGAGCCACCCGTTAGTTCCTTTAACACTGTACAACAAATACAAAGGTCTTTGCGAACCTTTGCTATTTAAACACGAAACAGAGGATTTTGTCTGCACAGTAATACGACCTGCAACGCTATGTGGTTGGGCCCCGAGACAGAGATTAGATCTTACTGTTAACATATTAACAAACTGGGCAATTAATAGAAGAAAAATCAACGTTTTTGGAGGAAGTCAACTTAGACCCAATCTGCATATACAGGACATGTGTGATTTGTATAAACAGCTTCTTATCGAAGATCGGGGAAAGATACGCGGACAAACTTTTAATGTTGGTTATCAAAATATGTCTGTTATGGACATAGCCCTATTGGTAAAGAGAGTTGTCCAGGAGGAAACTCCTGTATACGCAGATATACGCATAGAACAAAGTAGTAGCGATGATTTAAGATCTTATCATATCAATTCGGACAAAATTAGAGAAACGATTGGTTTTGAACCTAGATACACTATTGAAGATGCTGTCCGAGAGCTTTGTAAAGCGTTCAAAGAAAATAAACTGCCATTAAGTTTTGACGATGATCAATATTTCAACGTGCGCCAAATGAAGGCGTTAAATGTCGTATGACTAAAAAACCAATAGCTATTGTCACCGGTGGAGCTGGTTTTATTGGATCACATATGGTTGATCTTCTAATCGAGGATAATTTCGAAGTGCGAGTGATTGACGATCTTTCTGGAGGGCGCCTCGAAAATCTAAATCAACATAAAAATAATACAAATTTAGTTATAGAAAAAGCTGATATTCGCAATATTAATTCAGCCCATTCTATCTTTAAGGATTGTGAGTTTTTGTTTCATTTTGCAGGAAAAGGCGATATTGTTCCTTCAATTGATCAGCCTAGCGACTATATGTCTATCAATGTGCTTGGCACTGTTCAGATGTTGGAAGGTGCTCGCGCGGGTAACATAAAAAAATTTGTTTATGCCGGTTCATCTTCTTGTTATGGATTAGCAAAAACACCAACAACAGAGGACCATCATATCAACCCAGGCTATCCCTATGCCCTAAGCAAATATCAAGGGGAGATGGCTGCCTTCCACTGGCAGAAAGTTTATAATTTATCTGTAAATAGCATTCGGATTTTCAATGCCTATGGAGAACGTGTTCGTACAACAGGATTGTATGGTGCAGTTTTTGGTGTTTTTCTGAAACAAAAATTGGAACGGGAGCCATTCACAGTGGTTGGTGATGGGTCTCAAAGTAGAGACTTTGTCTATGTTTCAGATGTTGCGCGAGCCTTTCTTGCTGCAGCAAAAACTTCTAAAAGTGGTGAGGTTTATAATTTGGGAGCGGGAAACCCACAGACGATAAATTACCTTGTCCGGCTAATTGGTGGAGATATTACCTATATCCCCGAGCGTCCCGGCGAGCCAAAATGTACTTGGGCTGATATACAAAAAATTCGCGCTCACTTAAATTGGGAACCGCTGATTTCTTTTGAAACTGGCGTAACTAGAATGCTGGACTGTATAGAGAACTGGGAACACGCTCCTCTATGGGATCCTGTCTCCATAGAAAAGGCGACTAAAACTTGGTTTACTTTCCTCGATAAAGGTAGTTGAAGATATGGAAGAACTAGAGGAAAGATACGGGTACAAAATCAAGTCTGCTGCTGATATCGCAGAAATAGTTGGATCGCGACCACGAAAAAAAACGGTAATCATGTGCCATGGTGTTTTTGATATAGTTCACCCTGGCCATCTTCGGCATATGATTTATGCTAAAACAAAAGCAGATATCCTTATTGTAAGTATAACCCGTGACGCTCATATAGATAAAGGGCAGTTGCGACCGCACGTTCCTGAGGAACTAAGGGCGCTAAATATCGCCGCTTTTGAAGTGGTTGATTGCGTGATTATTGATAAAAATAGTACTCCTTTGGAGAATATAGAGCTCATAAAACCCGATTACTTTGCAAAAGGATATGAATATATTCAAGATGGCGCTCCACCGAAGACACATTTAGAAAAAGCTATAGTTGAATCTTATGGTGGCCAAATGATTTTCACTCCTGGTGATCTAGTTTACTCGTCAAGTAACCTGATTAGTCTATCACCTCCCAAACTTAAATATGACAAATTAGCAGTATTACTTTCAGCTGAAAAACTTTCGCTTGAAGATCTGCGGATTACACTTTCAACTATTAATAAAAAGAGTGTCCATGTGGTCGGCGATACGATAGTGGATGGAATAACACGTACATCTGTAATTGGAGGTCAAACTAAAACCCCAACTATTAGTGTCCGCTACGAGGAACAAAAAGACTATGTGGGTGGGGCCGCCATAGTAGCAAAGCATCTTCGTTCTGCCGGTGCGGAAGTAATTTTTTCGACAATTCTTGGTGACGATGAAAAACGAAAATTTGTCGTCGACGATCTTAATAATATGGGTATAAAAGTCAATTATCATTCTGACTTTCAGCGCCCTACAACGTATAAAAATGCTATCGTTGCTGATGGTTATAGACTATTAAAAATAGACACGGTTGATAACCGACAAATATCTGATCAGATCCTCAAGAAGCTTACCGTTGCAATAAGCGAGGGTAAAACCGACTCCATAGTATTTAGTGACTTCCGGCACGGCATATTTAACAGACAAACTATACCAGAATTAACAAGAGCCATTCCCAAAGGAGTGTTTCGTGTCGCGGATAGTCAAGTGGCAAGCAGATGGGGAAATATCACAGAGTTCCAAAACTTTGACCTAATAACTCCAAATGAACGGGAAGCTCGTTTTAGTCTTTCCGATCAAGACTCGAATCTCAGAGCACTAGCTTCCAATTTATACAAAGAAACTAATTGTAAAACTTTGATGTTGACCCTCGGGGAAAGAGGGGTACTGACATGTTGTGATCCAGATTATCTTGGATTGGGGGCGCCACTTTTCATTGATAGTTTTTCAGATACTGTTCTAGATTCTGTTGGGGCAGGCGATGCGTTTCTAGCGTATGCAACACTCTCAATGTTAACGCAAAATAATCCGGCTATCGCTATGATATTGGGCTCTTTTGCAGCAGCGGTGGAGTGTGAAAAAGAGGGAAATATACCAGTCAAACCGGAGGACGTTTTAGAAAAAATAAATCTGGCTGAACGAAATTTACGTTTTGATTAAGTTTTTCCTTCCCGGAGATAGAAATGAGAGTTTTGGTTGTCGGTCTAGGTACACAAGGGTATAAAAGGAAAGGGGTTGCTGGAACAGAATGTATAGCCACGGTTGATCCAGCAAATTCAGACGCCGATTATACACATATCTCCGAAATTTCTCCTGCCAAATATGAAGGTGTATTAATTTGTGTGCCTGATGAAGAAAAAATTAATTTAATACGGTTTTGTATTAAAAACAAAAAGCACGTTCTCGTTGAAAAACCATTATGGGGAGCAAGTAAGGCAGAGATAGCAGAAATAGAAGCTTTGGCGCATGAGGCTGGTATATTAATATATACAGCATACAATCATCGATTTGAGCCAAGTTTCATAAAGATGAAAAAGCTGTTAGAGTCGGAGGCTCTTGGCCAGCTTTATACTTGCAGGATTTTTTATGGCAACGGAACAGCTAGATTAGTTCGCGGGTCTGTCTGGAAGGACAAGGGTAGCGGAGTACTTATTGACTTAGGCTCGCACTTGCTTGACTCAACAAAATATTGGTTTGGCGATATCAAAGGGAACCTAGAATTAATTTCTGTAAATAATTTTGAAAATCAAAGCCCGGATCACGCTGTGGTTCTCTTTCAAAACAGTACACCTCGTATTGAATTAGAAATGACTTTACTGTCGTGGAAGAACTATTTTTCCTGTGATATTTTTGCTGAATATGGGAGTGCTCACATAAAATCACTATGCAAATGGGGAACAGCAGAATTTTCTATTCATAGACGGATCTTGCCTAGCGGTCCTCCTATGGAGGAAAATTACAAATTTGAAAAGGGTGACCCAACTTGGCTGCTCGAATATGAACATTTCAAATTCCTATGCTCAACCGGTGTAATTACAAATTTTTCCCACGATCTTTGGATCTATAATGAATTGAAAAGAATTGAAACCTCGGCGCTAAAGATATGATTATAGGGATAGCAGGACTTTCGCATTTAGGTTTGGTGACTGCTGTGGGTTTAGCAGAAAAAGGCTTCCAAGTTTTAGCGTGGGATCCTAACCCTGTAAATGTTGAAGGCCTCAAGTCAGGTAATACAACTATCTCAGAACCCCAGCTAACAGAATTACTGTCCAAAAATACTAACAATATAAAGTTTGTAAAAAGTTGCTCAGAGTTGAAAAATGCTGAGCTTATATATATCGCATCGGATACACCAACGGATGAAACAAACTCTTCTGACTTATATTTGGTAAATAAAATAATCAAAGCCGTAATAAACTGTTTGAGAAAAGATACGGTCTTAGCAATTCTTTCTCAAGTGCCGCCGGGCTTTACAAACAGTATCGATGTTCCTAGCTGTCGTCTATTTTATCAAGTAGAAACTCTTGTTTTAGGAGAAGCTGTAAACCGTTTCTTGAGACCTGAGCGCTTTATTATTGGATGTGCGAACCCTAGTAAAGAAATACATCCTAGACTAGCTAAAGTTTTAAAAAAATTTAATTGTCCCGTTTTGACTATGAGTTAT
>CALIMD010000083.1 GCA_938028645.1 uncultured Alphaproteobacteria bacterium | reverse complement strand
GTTGGTGAGTGATATATCTGAAGCGTCGCGTCTCGATTCCGAGCTTAATCGTGACGAGTATCATATAATTGACGTCAGACAACTTGTTTCAAATTTTTTTGATATATCCGTTTCCTCGGAAAGATTTGCTCCTGAAAAACTAGATATAATGATTGAGGATACTGCGCATCAATACCTGGTTAATGGACATCAAAATCGTCTAATGCAAGTTTTCAGAAACCTAGTCGACAATGCTGAGACATTTTCACCTAAAGACAAACCTATTACCATTCGATGTAAGTCGGATCAACACAGTGTATATATCACAGTTGAAGATGAAGGAGGAGGAATACCAACCTCGAAATTGAATACTATTTTTGATCGCTTTTACTCAGAAAGGCCCTCGACTGAGAAGTTTGGAGCGCATTCAGGTCTTGGCTTATCCATCTGCAAACAAATTGTGGAAATTCATTCCGGAAATATCTGGGCTGAAAATATCTATTCCGTAACCGAACATAAAATCGGGGCTAGATTTATAATAGCATTACCAAAAGCAAAAGCCTTTAAAACGACCAATCCAGAGTTACGTAGAGAAACCTTAGAAAGTTAAAGCTATAATGAAAGTACATGGCACATCTGTCTCAATCGATGGTGATGGAGTTCTTTTTCGAGGTCCGCCTGGTAGTGGAAAATCCGATTTGGCATTACGAATGATAAACTTTGGAGCACAATTAGTCTCTGACGATCAAGTTTGCCTGACACGCCGACACGATAATATTTTCATGTCTAGTCCTCCAGCTCTCCGTAATAGTATGGAAGTGCGAGGAATCGGCATAGTAAATACTATTGCTCAAAAAGAAGCTCCCCTAAAATTGGTTTTGAATATGTTGCCAAATAATGTGGCTAGCCGAATGCCTATTTGGCAGCTGTGTACTTTCCTCGATATAAACGTCCCTGCAGTCGAATTTGCACCATTTGAAATTTCCGCGCATTTAAAGGTTAAACTTGCTATAAACTTAGCAAGGGAAAATGGGATCGAGATGGATGGATATGAGTGATGGAAAACTAATAGACCCATTTCAACAGAATGTGGTCTTAGTGACGGGCCTTTCAGGCGCCGGACGCTCAACATGCTTGAAAATATTGGAGGATTATGGTTTCGAGGCCGTCGATAATATACCCCTTAGTTTCATACCAGCTTTACTTAGCCACAGCAGCTCAAATTCAGTATCAGAAAAGAAACTTAAAATAGCGATAGGAATCGATGTAAGAACCAGAGATTTTGATGAAGAAACACTATTAGATAGTGCCAATCAGGTTACCTCTAGTAGCCTCTCTGTATCTATTGTATTCTTAGATTGCGATAATGATACACTAATCAAGCGTTTTACAGAGACACGGCGCAAACATCCCCTCTCGGATGGCTTACCCGTAATAGACGGGATAAGAATAGAGAGGAAACTATTATCGGGGATCTGTAAAAAAGCGGATTTAATGATAGATACCTCACATCTAACACCATCGCAGCTAAATTTAATATTGAACAAAAGACTTGGACTTGAAAAAGGAAGCAAACTTACTCTTAGTATTTTATCATTTGGTTTTCGAAACGGGCTGCCAAATGAGGCTGACACTGTAATTGACGTTCGTTTTCTATCCAATCCCCATTATGATGATGAGCTTCGAGCTTTAGATGGCAGGGATAAAAAAATCACAACATTCATAGAGAACGATCCAAGGTTTTCAATATTTATTAACGGTTTCGAGAATTTTTTAGAACCCTTAATCCCCTACTATGCAGATGAAGGAAAAAGTTACCTTACAATAGCCATTGGCTGTACAGGTGGCAAACATCGATCAGTTTTTGTTGCAGAACATCTCTATGCTTGGTTAAAACAGAAAGATTATAAAGTTACCTTGAGGCATCGCGACTTGATTGAATAACATTTATTTACCGATTTCAAAGCCGGAGCTTAATAATGGCCGATAATACTTCTAAAAACATGATAGGAGTGGTTTTAGTGACCCATGGCAATCTAGCGACAGAGCTGGTTAAAGTCATGGAGCATGTTGTAGGTCCACAGGATCAACTAACGACTATTACCATTGACCCCGATGATGATATGGAAAAACGTCGAGAAGACATCCTAAATTCTGTGCAATCTGTAGATAAAGGGCTGGGTGTAATTATACTTACAGATATGTTTGGCGGAACGCCTTCGAATCTGGCAATATCTATAATGGAACAAGCAAAAATTGACATAATAGCTGGAGTAAATCTTCCTATGTTGATTAAACTCGCTAGCGTTCGTTCAACCGAGACTATTTCAGACGCAGTAGCACAAGCTCGGGAAGCGGGGCAAAAATATATTATGGTTGCATCGCAAGTACTAGGATCAACCGGATGAATTATCAAAAAATTGTCAAAATCGATAGAGTTTTAACCATTTTGAACCAAAGAGGTCTTCATGCACGTGCTGCTGCAAAATTTACCGAAACAATTGCCGCTTTTTCCTGTGAAGTTACCGTAAGTAAAAACAATGAAACTGTTTCAGGAAGTTCAATTATGGGTTTACTGATGCTAGCAGCCTCCAAAGGCACCTCTATTCACATAAGTATGGCCGGGATAGATGCAGAAAGAGCCATGCAGAAGATTACAGAACTGGTGGACAACAAATTTTATGAAGAATGATAAAGCTGAAAGTGAGATGAAGGTCAAGGAGGAACAGTTTCTTCGGGGTATTGGCGTATCAAGTGAAATAGCGATAGGAACTGCTCACATTATTCAGTCTGGCCTAGGTCAACTCCCAGAATACAATATAGTCGAAAGTAACATTAAAAATGAACAGAAACGCTTCAGAACGGCAGTGGCACGAGCCCAGAAACAAATATCTAGACTTAAAGCTAAAACTAACAAGCTAAGCGATGCTACCGCCGACGAGTTGCGTCTTCTGCTGGATGCGCACGCTGCAATGTTAACCTCGAAGAGAATGGTGATAGGTATTGAAAAGGTTATAGAAGAACGAAGAATAAATGCCGAGTCCGCAGTTCAAACGGTTGTTCATGAAATCGCAAAAGGTTTCACACAAGTTAAAGATCCTTTTTTATCAGCTCGCCTACAAGATATAAATGATGTTGGGTCGCGAATTCTGAGACAATTGATGCAGGCACCGTATCAGGCCTTTTCTCAAATTCCTGAGGGTTCTGTGTTAATTGCTGAAGAATTAAGCCCAGCGGACACTGCATTGATTAACCCTCTGAAAATAGCTGGATTTATCACCCAACAGGGTAGTTCTGAGAGTCATACAGCTATAATGGCTCGCTCAATGAACCTTCCTGCTATTTTGGGGATACAAAACCTCCTTGCAACAATAAGATCAGGACAAACTCTGGTAGTGGATGGAGAAAATGGCAAAATAATTCTTGACCCCACACTGGAAACTTTAAATGAATACAGCAGAAAAATAGAAGCTCGAAGACGCCTAAACAGACAGCTAGCACGCCTCAGGTCACTACCAGCCCTAACCCAAGATAAAACTCGGGTGAGCATGCAAGCAAACATAGAGCTTGCTAGAGATATCGATGGTGCTTTAAATGCCGGTGCTGAGGGCATAGGTCTTCTTCGAACTGAATTTATGTTTTTAAACCGAAATAGTCTACCGAATGAAGAGGAACAATATACGTTGCTCAAAACCATTGTCGAGGGAATGCAGGGACGTCCGGTGACAATTAGAACATTCGACCTTGGCGGCGATAAGTTGCCAACGTTAGTGGATCGCAAATACTCAATGAGTGCCAACCCAATGCTGGGTTTGAGAGCAGTACGTCTATCCATTAAAGAACAAAAATTATTTGAGGTTCAACTGACCGCTATTTTGCGAGCAAGTGAATATGGACCACTCAAGATACTTCTCCCAATGATTTCAAGCGTGGAGCAAATCAGACAAGTTAAACAAATAATAAATAGGGTGATGGTAAAATTAAAAAAACGTAATCCTAGTTTGAATCTGACTATGCCGCCATTAGGAGCTATGATCGAAATACCAGCTGCGGCGCTTATTGCTGATTCCCTCGCCCATGAAGTTGATTTTTTCGCCATTGGCACCAATGATTTAACCATGTACACGCTTGCCATAGATCGGGGAGATGAACAAGTAGCACATCTATTTAATCCACTTCACCCAGCTGT
>CALIMD010000082.1 GCA_938028645.1 uncultured Alphaproteobacteria bacterium | reverse complement strand
GTACGCTGACGATCCCCCGTTGGTCCCCCTGTCGATCCCCCTCCCGTCCCCCGAAATCGCGGGTCCGGCCAGAGGAAGAAGTTTTTCATGTCCGGGGGACTTTGAATGGAGTTGCTCCCCCCTTTTTAAGGGGGGCCGGGGGGGAACGAAAATCTGTACCTCACCGATTCAATAACTGCTATAGCAATTTATTTTTCCTTCCTTTTAAGGAGAGGCTTTAAACCTTAATTGCTTCGATTATTAATTATTAATTATTAATTATTAATTATTAATTATATTGACGCTCCAAATCGAAGAGAAAACCGTGAATATACTCCTCCGTCCACTCTTCACCATAGAAGCGGTTAAACATTCCCCTGGCAGGGTCCTTCGCCGCTCGATAATTGATATAGCTGAGTTGGGCGTTTTTAATCTCTTCGAGGCGTTGGCGATCGCTCGCTGCCTCGGCTCGATCCACGAAATCCAAATAGGCGTCCAGATAGTCCTTAAATGCTTCAAAAACTCTGGTTTGGACTACTTCCGTTTTTTCTGGGCGAGTCCACAGAAAAACCGGGGAAAAGAAAGGTTTAGCTTCATCTGGAAAATCCCCTCCCCAAGGAAGATGCTGCTGGTGAGCTTCAAACATGGGTAAGATTGGCTCGCTATATTTCTGCTGGTAAGTCTTATCGTGGAATAGGGGCTGCATATCCAAAGCTATTAGATGTCCCCCGGGTAATGTCACCAAATCTGCCCCAAAAAAGGGCAAGTCATAATTTAACTGGGGGAAGATGACGAAATTGAGAACTTGGAGGGAATTGCCCCCGTCAACGTGGGCTGCCCGAATTTGTCTGAGTTTGGGGCTTTTAAAAGCGTGGCTGGTGGTTATAACCGTTTCCTGGCGCTTGCCTTTGCCCGTAATGGCTTCCTTGCGATCGAAACCCTCGGGAATTGGATAAGGTTCTAGGCTTAGTCGCTCTTGAAGCTTCGCTTTGGCATAATCTAAAAAAGGTTGATAAAGAGTCATAGAGTGCCAGATTGGAATACAAAATAATCTTATTTTTTCCCTGTCGCCGCTGCTAAAGGTACCGCATCCTCGAACAAAAATCCATAGAGGAATTCTTCGGACCATTCAGGACCGAAATAACTAGAAAATAGCCCCGATGCTGGGTCTCTATTGGCACTGTAGATATCGTAATCTTTTTGGGCTTGGACAACCCTGGCGATCGCTTCTGGTTCCGTTTTCGGTTCCGCTCGTTCCAAAAGCTGCCAATATAACTGGATATATTCTTGATAAGCCGGTAAGAGTCTATTTACCACCGTATCTGCATCAGTTTTCGCGAATAGCAGGTATTTAGAAAAATATTGATTGGCATCATAAAACTTCATTTCTAAATCTTGAGCCAACTCTTTATATTTATTTCTAATTGGAGCCATTGGCTCGATGTATTTTTCTAAATATTCGGTGTCGCGAAACAAAGGTTGAAAATCTAACACAACTAAGATTTTTTTCTTACCAAAAGATAAAAAATCAATCCCCAGTAAAGGTAAGTCGTATTTATGGCTCGGATAAATGACGCTATTGAAGATTTGAGCCGTTTCTCCTGCATTGATGTAAGTGTAACGGATTTTGCGCAATTCGGGACATTCATAGCACCAGCTTTCGATCATCGCAGGATTTTTGCCGCGCTGGCTGACTTGAAATTCCAATTCTGGGGCAATCGGGCGACTCCGTAACTCGAAGCGACTGAAAAGTTCTGTTTCTAAGTATCTGAGAAAAGGCTGAAACATAGAGTTTGGATGGGCACGCTAAAGCTTTCTGGGAGTATAAAGGAAAATTATGACTTCCGTCTCATTTTTCCTCCAGAATGTAATATTTTGTAATAGACCTATTTATCGAAGATTTTGTGGTATGGTCCCTCCTAAGTTTTAATTTTTCTAAAGTTATGGACTGCCAGGGCCAGTTGCTACTGTCGGGAGCGCGTCACCTTTGAAACAAACCCTACGAATTTGTCGCTTTTTGTCAATTGACAACAGCATTACTTGTGTTGATGACAAAACTGACGTGCTTGCGTTCCATCGCCTCTGCTCCCATTCCGTCGGGAGGTTGCTTTTATCTTAAAGACCAATTGCTGGTAAACTATGGTAGCAACAAGCAATTGCCAATGAATCACCACAGACCGGAGCGATAATTTGCGTCCGCCGGAGCGAAACCATTACGGACTGCACCCGACGCACCGGGATGCAGATGCAATGTGGTGGGTTGACTCGCTGCTCGCCCGGATGGGTGGAGCCAGCCCACGATTCGAGGCTACGCTTGCTTGCCGTCCTGATTTTTCATATCTAATTAAGGAGGAATTACAACGTGGAATTTTTGTCCGATTTCTTTACCCTCTTTCTGGGTAAGTTGCAGTCCCCGACACTCGGCTTTCTGATTGGTGGTATGATCGTTGCCGCCGTCAATAGCCGACTGACAATTCCAGATCAGATCTATAAGTTCATCGTCTTCATGCTGCTCCTAAAAGTCGGCCTGAGCGGCGGCATTGCGATCCGCAATGCCAATCTGCTGGAGATGCTGTTGCCCGCGCTGTTCGCCATGATAATAGGGATCGCGATCGTCTTCATCGGGCGCTACACCTTGGCCAAGCTGCCGAACGTTAAAACCGTGGATGCCATTGCGACCGCAGGCTTGTTCGGTGCCGTGAGTGGCTCTACCCTCGCCGCAGGCCTGACGATACTGGAAACGGAAGAGATCTTTTACGAACCCTGGGCCGCCGCACTCTATCCCTTCATGGATATCCCAGCCCTTGTGACTGCGATCGTCTTGGCCAGCATTTATCTCACCAAGCAGCGCGATGCCGCAGACGAGGATCTCAGCAAGCAGGAGTATCGCGGCAATCAGGGCATTACCGCACGCGGGTATCCCAAGCGCGATACCGCGCGGGTCAAGATATGGCCCATCGTGAAGGAAAGCCTCCAAGGCTCTGCCCTATCGGCACTGCTGCTCGGCCTCGCTCTAGGCATACTAACCCGGCCAGAAAGGGTCTATGACAGCTTCTTCAATCCCGGCTTCCGGGGCCTGCTTTCGATACTGATGCTGGTAATGGGTATGGAGGCCACGGCAAGGCTTGGCGAGCTGCGCAAGGTGGGCCAGTGGTACGCCATATATGCGTTTGTGGGGCCGCTGCTGCATGGGTTAATAGCCTTCGGTCTCGGCTGGATTGCCCACGAAATCACGGGATTCAGCGCTGGCGGCGTCGTGATTATGGCAGTCATCGCCGCCTCCAGTTCCGACATCTCAGGGCCGCCCACTTTACGAGCCGGTATCCCGTCGGCCAATCCCTCTGCCTATATCGGCTCTTCTACCGCCGTCGGCACCCCGGTTGCCCTTGCTTTGGGAATACCGCTCTTCATCGGGCTCGCCCAGGCGCTGCTGGGCGCCTGATACCAGACCTGTCGAGGTCTGCAGGTGTTCCCAATGCCAGGCGATCGACGCGGCGGCTATGTCAAGGTCTGCCTCGTCTCCATTCAACAGCCGCGCGGCCCTTATGTCTGGGCCAATGACTTCTTCGCCGGCGTCAACGTCCCGCCGGCACGAAACACGGCCACCAAAAAGCCGGGGGCATGACCCCGGCTTTTTGGCTTCGATCGGCTGGGTTTTGAATCAGAACTTGTGCGCGTGCAGTACCTCCATCACGCTACAGAGATAGGCGATGCCCGAATAATCGTCGAAAAACCGCGCTGCGACCTCATCCGAAATCTTCACGGCCATCTCCCGATTGGGGACGAGTACCTCGAACTTTATATTCGAGTCGTTGTCGGTAACGGTCGGTCGTCCCGACGAGCGTATGTTACGACTGCCTTTACCGCCAGCGTCCACCACGGTATAACCGGTAGCCCCGGCTTCGTCGATGATCTTGGCGATCTTTTTGAGCAGCAACTTTTCCGTGACGATGACGAGCTTGCTGGCATTCTGGGTCATGTTGGTTACCTCTTGAGGGGTGTATTAATTGAACTACATAGAAACTCAGGAAAACGGCAGAACGCACGCTATCGCGCCGATCCGAGTGGACGTTGGGAATAGCATCGCGTTCGTCAACAGGTTGCGTAATAGCGCGCTTGCCGTAGTGAATATGCTAGCACCATACCATCGAGCGGTCAAGAGCAGACGCACTGGTGTACTGGACACAATACAAATCAGCTAATTTTTCTAACCTTCCTTTGCATCCCACATTCCGCACTTCAAAATGTAGCAAAAAAAGTAGTATGCAATTACGATGGAATTTGTTAAGTATTAATACATAGAGTCCCGAAAAAAGGGCGTGACTAGAACATTAAAGGGGAGCATCTCATATTTGCAAAAACATCATCTCGAAAGGGTTCCATTTAGGTCAGCACAGCGTAAAGAAAGAATATTGCCAACGGGAGCGCGTCAGTTTTTTCATCAACACAAGTAATGCTGTTGTCAATTGTCAAAAAGCGACAAATTCGTAGGGTTTGTTTCAAGGGTGACGCGCTCCCCTACTGTCGTTCAGTTCTCATAACAATTAATAATTAATAATTAATAATTAATAATTGAGGGAAATGTGTGGGCTCCTTGTTCTGCCTTGCCCAAACCCTTTTTCCTCTCTTGATTTTTTTATGGTTGTTTATTGCGACTTGATATCAGACGATTTTGCTCCATCAACTCTTCGAGGAAAGCAGGAGAAACGCACCGGCGTTCGGAACAGTAGGTCATCAAGTTGACACCATTAATCATTTTAACCGTGCTGACGCGCACCCGAAAATTATCGGTGATAAACCAACACCTTTCCTGACCTTGATTTCGTTCGTATTCCGTCTCG
>CALIMD010000081.1 GCA_938028645.1 uncultured Alphaproteobacteria bacterium | reverse complement strand
CCATCGCAACGGTATCTGGCGTTCCAACTAACGCTGTTGAGTTTCCTCTTGCTCCAGTTGCAACTGCAAGTTTTGTCCACAGGCATGTCCAATATTCCTTCATTCAGTCATAAAAAAACGCCTGCCCATGGAGCAGTTTTTCAAACCCAAATTCTATCCTAATTCAAATTAAATATGCTATTAAAAATTTCAGAAAAACATTGGGTTGGTACAGGCATATAAACGATAACCAACTGCGAATTTCTTTTTCTTCAAATAAGCTGATTTTATGGGTCTGATTATGTTGCAGGTGTAGTTTTAATCGCCTGAAATTAAACGGTTTGTACAAATAATATTACCTAATGGAAATTAATGTAAGCAGACTAGAGTTTCTCGAAGAGATATTATAGGCTAGGGAGCTGATATGAATAATAGGAGAATAAAAGGTGAGCCCAGCGGATAAAAATAAAACAACAACGACAGCAACCGATACATTAGCTAAGAAAAGTCGAGATGAAGGTATAATTTCCGGCGGCCATCTTGTTGCCAAGGCTCTGAAAGCCGAAGGGGTAGATACGATTTTTACACTCTGTGGTGGTCATATTATTGATATTTATGATGGCTGTATCGATGAGGGAATCAGGATAGTTGACGTAAGACACGAGCAAACGGCTGCCCATGCTGCAGATGGATACGCTCGTCAAACTGGAAAACTTGGATGCGTGGTTACCACAGCAGGTCCTGGTTGCACTAATGCAGTAACAGGGGTTGCTACAGCGTTTAGATCAGAGAGCCCTATTTTGCATATAGGGGGTCAGAGCTCGCTAACCCAACATAAACAAGGGTCACTTCAAGACCTTCCTCATGTTGATATGATGACGCCAATAACAAAGTTTGCGTCGGGTGTTTTTTCGACAGAGCGGGTGGCAGACATGGTGTCGATGGCGGCGAGGGAATGCTTCAATGGTGCTTATGGTCCATCATATCTGGAGATCCCAAGGGATATCCTGGATGCCGAAATTCCGATAGAACAGGCTCGTATCCCAACACCAGGTCGTTATCGTTCCTCTACCAAGTCGATAGGTGATCCGAATGATATAGAGAGTCTGGCTGATATTCTTATAAATGCTGAGCGACCTGCCGTATTATTTGGTCAACAGGTCTGGGCTAGCGGCAGTCATGGAGCGGCTATAGATTTTATTAGATCGCTCGATGTTCCAGCGTATATGAATGGTGCCAGCCGGGGGATGCTGCCAGAGGGTGATCCTCATCATTTTGATCGAACAAGATCAGATGCATTCAAGGATGCCGATGTGATATTGATAGTTGGCACACCTTTCGATTTTAGAATGGGCTATGGCAAAAGAATTTCGGATGCAGCTACTCTGGTTCAAATTGACCAAAGTTACGCTACTGTTGGTAAAAACCGTGATATTAGTCTTGGTATCGCAGGGGATCCGGGAGCTATATTAAAAGCTGTTGAACAAGCAGCCTCCGGCCGTATTTCTCAAGGCTTGAAGAAAAAACGTCAGGAATGGATGTCCAAGCTTCGAGGGATTGAGGAAGCCAAGCTCGAAAAATTGATGCCAATCTTTAAAAGTGAGCAAAATCCAATCCATCCATATCGCCTTGCATATGAAATTAATGAATTTTTGGGAGACGATACAATTTATATCGGAGATGGTGGTGATATCGTAACAATATCGGCCCAAGCTGTAAGGCCAAGAGGCCCGGGTCAATGGATGGACCCGGGAGCACTCGGGTCGTTAGGTGTTGGAACGGGTTTCTCCATGGCGGCGAAGTTGGCGCATCCAAATAAGGAGGTAGTATGCCTTTATGGTGATGGATCGTTTGGCATGACGGCTTTTGATATGGAGACAGCGCAGCGATTTGGAGCTCCTTATCTCGCCGTAGTGGGAAACAATTCTGCTATGAACCAAATAAGGTATGGTCAAATCTCGAAATATGGTGCTCAGCGGGGTGGTGTTGGTAATAAACTTGGCGATGTTGATTTTTCGCTTTTTGGTAAAATGATAGGTGGTTATGGAGAAGAAGTTCGCGAAGCTTCACAAATCCAACCGGCACTTCTGCGTGCCAGAGAGGCTATAGCCAAAACGGGTAAATGCGCGGTGGTAAATGTTTGGGTGGATCCAAATGAGTACGCCCCGGGCACCAAGGCTCAGACGATGTATAAATAAATGTGTTGAGGAGCTATTAGATGGAAGCGCTTAAAGGTATAAAAGTACTTGACTTCACACATGTTCAGTCGGGTCCAACATGTACTCAATTACTGGCTTGGTTTGGTGCAGATGTTATAAAGGTTGAGCGACCCGGTTCGGGGGATCCCACACGAGCCCAACTGGTTGACGTTCCAGAGGCAGATAGTCTCTATTTCACTATGCTGAACCACAACAAACGGTCCCTGACACTCAATACAAAAAATGAAACGGGTAAACAGGTTCTAGAGAGGCTTGTTGCGAAATGTGACGTTCTGGTAGAAAATTTTGCACCTGGAGCAATGGAACGGATGGGCTTTGGTTGGGAGCAGATTCAAAAGATTAACCCGCGAATGATCATGGCCTCGGTAAAAGGTTTTGGTCCTGGTCCATATGAGGACTGTAAGGTGTACGAAAACGTGGCTCAATGTGCGGGAGGGGCAGCATCAACTACTGGTTTTATTGATGGCCCCCCAACAGTGACAGGTGCCCAAATTGGCGATAGCGGTACAGGCTTGCATTTAGCGCTCGGGATTGTCACAGCGCTATTTCATCGTCAAAATACAGGCAAAGGACAACGAGTATTGGCTGCGATGCAAGATAGTGTGATCAACCTTTGTCGTGTCAAACTGCGCGATCAGCAAAGATTAGCAGCAGGACCGCTGGAGGAGTACTCGCAACATGGTGAGGGTATAGAATTCGGAGATACTACTCCTCGGGCAGGCAACGACTCTGGCGGGGGGCAACCCGGGCGTATTTTGAAATGTAAAGGATGGGATAAGGACCCTAACGCCTACACATATTTCATAACACAAGCGGCCGCATGGCCAAATATTTGTACCGCTATAGGCAAGACTGGCTGGATCGAAGATCCTGAATATGCGACACCAAAAGCACGCCTCACTAAATTAAACGAAGTCTTTGGTGCTATTGAAGATTGGACAATGACTAAAACTAAATATGAAGTTATGCAGATTTGCAATCCGTTAGACATTCCTGTTGGACCGATTTTGTCAATGAAGGAGATATCGGAAGAAAAAAGTTTAAGAGAAACGGGGACAATAGTTAAGGTTGAGCATCCCGAACGTGGTCCGTACCTGACGGTGGGCTGTCCTGTAAAATTATCAGCGTCACCAGCAGAAGTTAAAAGATCGCCATTACTGGGGGAACATAATGAAGAAATTCTTAAAAATGTGCTTGGTTACGAAGGCCCAGAGTTACAATCTATTATAGATAGTGGCGCTATTGGCTAAAGAAGTTAATGATGTGAATGTATTAGTAAGGGAAGGTTATCCGACATGGTTAAATCAGATATAGAAATAGCTCGTGCTGCTACTATGAAGCCAATCCTAGAGGTTGGGGCTGGACTTGGAATCCCACCGGAGTCACTCGACCCATACGGTCATTATAAAGCAAAAGTATCTATGGATTATGTGGATAGTCTTTCAGCAGAAGAGGATGGGAAACTTATTCTTGTGACCGGTATAAACCCCACGCCGGCTGGCGAAGGTAAAACCACAACATCTGTGGGGCTTGGAGACGCACTCAACAAAATAGGCAAGAAGGCAATTATGTGTCTCCGGGAGCCAAGCCTTGGGCCTTGCTTTGGTGTAAAAGGCGGTGCTGCTGGCGGGGGATTTGCCCAAGTTGTGCCAATGGAAGATATAAATCTTCATTTTACAGGAGATTTCCATGCGATCGGTGCGGCAAATAATTTACTGGCAGCGATGATTGATAATCATATTTATTGGGGTAACGCTTTAGAATTAGATGAACGACGTATAGCATGGCGTCGTGCGCTTGATATGAACGACCGAGCTCTGAGATCTATAGTTGGATCGTTGGGCGGCGTTGCAAATGGATTTCCCAGATCAGATGGTTTTGACATTGTGGTTGCTTCTGAAATTATGGCTATTTTCTGCCTGGCTACTAGTTTGGAAGATATGCAAAGAAGATTGGGAAATATTATAGTTGGCTATACCAGGGCCAGAAAACCAGTCTATGCCAGAGAGTTAGAGGCAGATGGTGCTATGACGGTGTTGTTAAAAGATGCATTAGCACCAAATCTTGTGCAAACTTTAGAAAATAACCCGGCATTTATTCATGGCGGTCCTTTTGCGAATATAGCGCATGGTTGTAACTCCGTTATGGCGACGCAAATTGGTTTAAAACTGGCTGACTATGTTGTGACAGAAGCCGGTTTTGGCGCCGATTTAGGAGCGGAGAAATTTTTTGACATTAAGTGCCGGAAAGCTGGTTTAAAACCAGCCGCCGCAGTTGTTGTTGGCACTGTGCGAGCCCTAAAAATGCATGGCGGTGTAGCTCGAGAGGATTTAGGGGAAGAAAATATAGAAGCTGTCCGTCAAGGCGTTTCTAATATTGAAAGGCATGTTCTAAATACTCAGCAATTTGGAGTTCCCGTTATCGTTGCTCTGAATAGATTTATCACTGATACTGATGCGGAGGTTGAAGCTGTCAAACAAGCGTTGGCAACGCATGGGGTTGAGGCCGTCACCTGCACGCATTGGTCTGACGGTGGCGCAGGTGCTGAAGAATTAGCTCATAAAGTCGTAGAATTAGCAGATAGCGGCGTAGCGAACTTTAAACCATTGTACCCCGATGAATTATCTCTTCTGGAAAAAATAGAGACAATCGCGAGTAAAATTTATCATGCAAGTGCTGTTTCAGTATCCCCTCAGGTCAAAACTCAATTGGCAGATTGGGAAAAAATGGGATTAGGGCACCTACCTATTTGTATAGCAAAAACGCAATACAGCTTCTCAACAGACCCAAATGCAAAAGGGGCTCCATCGGGACATGAGTTGCCTATTCGTGAAGTTAGATTGTCCAATGGGGCTGAGTTTGTAATTGCGATTGCTGGTGAAATAATGACGATGCCTGGTCTCCCCAGAGTTCCTGCAGCTACTAAAATAACACTTAACGACGATGGAGATATTGAAGGGTTATTTTAAGTTGAATACTTATCGTAATAATCAAACAAGAAATAATCTGTTAGCACGTGCAAATTGAACGTCCTGTTGCACCAAAATTATCTTTTCATGATATCTGCGATTCAATTGACCGTAACAGTCTGACTAATGGTTTGGTTGCAGCTGTCTTTGCTGTCACCGGTCCTGTGGCCATTATATTGTCGGTCGCGAGCTCAGCTGGCCTTGAAAAGAGTATAATTAATACCTGGATCTTTGCTGCTTTTGGCATAGGTGGCCTATTAACGCTGGCGTTGAGTTATCTTTATCGTCAACCTTTAGCAATGGCCTGGACCATGCCTGGGGCCGCGCTTCTAGTCTCATCTTTGGATCACTTGACGTTTTCCGAAGCGGTGGGTGCTTTTCTTGTCAGTGGCCTCTTGATGGTTTTATTAGGGCTAAGTGGATTAGCACGCTGGTTGATGGATAAGTTTCCCAGTAACGTTGTCATGGCGATGGTAGCAGGAGTGTTTCTTCCGTTTGGTTTAAACTTAATCAGCGGTTTTGAAAATACGCCCCTAATTAGTGGGGCCGCGATATTAGGTTATGTGATAACTTCAATTTTTTCGCGGATAGGCCGCTATGCTCCGCCAATGTTGAGTGCTCTTGTCGCTGGGATTGTTGTGGCTGTATTAGTCGGTAAAGGGCCAGTTATTCCAGAACAGATGTCTTGGGTTGCGGCACCAACCATTATAACGCCAACCTTTTCGATGGACGCGATGATTGAATTAGTCATCCCACTCGTCATTTCCGTTATTGCGGTGCAGAATATACAGGGAGTGTCGGTCCTGAAGACTGTTGGATACGATGCGCCTATCAATGTTCTGACCATTGTTTGTGGATATGGGTCTCTTGTCATGGGGATATTGGGTTGTGTGCCAACTTGTGTCACTGGACCAGCTAATGCAATTCTCGTATCGAGTGGAAGAAAAGGAACGCATTATTTGGGTGCAATGCTTTTTGGATTTCTTTTTGCGTTGGTTGGTTTGTTTTCTCCATTATTAATAGAAACGGCGACAAGTATGCCGCGCGATTTCATACTTGTTTTGGGTGGACTGGCAATGCTGCCTGTTCTAACGTCGGCTTTTTGCGGGGCGTTTACTTTTCAGCGGTCATCAAAATTGAGCGACTTCGCAGCGGTTGTAACTTTCCTAGTAACTATAAGTGATATTTCTATATTTAATATCTCAGCGCCTTTCTGGGGTTTAGTCTTCGGGTATATGATCTATTTATCTTCCAATTTCCTAACAGATAAATAAGTGGTTCCCGAGATTGAAAATAAACGAAATAAATGCGAAAATTTTGGACAATGATGAAAAGCATGTTCAGGAAAGCTATTTGGGTATTCATCTAAGAATATTTCCAAAGTTTTTAGTTAATCAGATTCGGAAAAAAATAATTGGAGTGGTTGATGGCTGTGGGAGTTCAAGGGGACAAAAATACTGGTGTTACTGACATAGACTTCGATGTGATAATCGTAGGAGCTGGTTTTGCTGGCATGTATATGCTTCATCGAATGCGGGGAATGGGACTTAAGTCCATCGTTTTTGAGGCTGGTTCCGGTGTAGGGGGAACATGGTTTTGGAACCGGTATCCTGGCGCGCGATGCGATGTTGAAAGTGTCCAATATTCTTATCAGTTTGATAAAGAATTAGAGCAGGAATGGACATGGTCAGAAAAATATTCACCGCAACCTGAAATTTTGAAATACGCTAACCATGTTGCAGATCGCTTTAAGCTTCGAGAAGATATCTGCTTTAACACCCGAATAAAATCATCAGTTTATGATGAAGATAGAACTCAATGGGAAGTAACGACGGATCAGGGCGATATTTATAGATCAAGTTTTTGTGTTTTCGCCACAGGTTGTTTGTCCTCCTTTAATTTGCCAGGATTTGAGGGGATGGACGATTTTTCCGGGGCGAGCTACCATACAGGGCAATGGCCTCATGAAGGGGTTGATTTCAGCAATTTGCGTGTTGGCGTAATTGGTACCGGGTCTTCTGCTATTCAATCTATCCCAGAGATAGCAAAGCAGGCAAAGCATCTAACAGTCTTCCAACGGACTGCAAATTATACTATTCCAGCTAGAAATGCTAAATTAGAAGAAGACTACGTCCGCGCCGTTAAGGGTGATTATGCTGGTTTGAGGGAGCGAGCAAGACAAAAACCGGCTGGCTATGATATCCCCTTGAACCCCCAATCGGTTTTAGAGGTAACCAAAGAAGAATTCACATCAGAATTTCAAGCGAGATGGGAAAAAGGTGGAACTCAATTTCTGGGAGCTTATGGCGATCTGCTCCTTAAACCGGAGGCCAACGAAAAGGCAGCTGAATTTGTTAAGAAAATGATAAGGAATACGGTGGAAGATCCCAAGGTTGCGGAACTTCTCTGTCCTACCAATATTATAGGTTGTAAGCGTCTTTGCGTGGACACTGACTACTATAAAACTTACAACCGTCCTAATGTTAAATTGGTGGATGTATCACAAATACCTATAGATAGGATCACCTCCTCAGGCATTGCTCATGCTGGTATTGAATATGAATTTGATGCGATTGTTTATGCGACTGGTTTCGATGCAATGACCGGTGCGTTATTTAATATCGATATTCGTGGCAGAGAAGGGCGTTCCCTCAAAGAAAAATGGAACGGCGGACCTCAGACGTATCTGGGCCTCACGACTAACGGGTTTCCAAATATGTTTACTATAACTGGTCCCGGAAGTCCCTCTGTTTTGACCAACATGTTGCCGTCGATTGAGCAGCATGTAAATTTTATTTCGGATTGTATATCGTATATGCGGGAGCATGGGCATTCAAGGATTGAACCAGAGCTGAACGCTGAGTTAGATTGGGGTATGCACGTTAATGAAGTAGCAGATGTATCTTTACGTTCGACATGTGCATCTTGGTATGTGGGTGCTAATGTCCCGGGAAAACCGAGAGTTTTTACTCCATATATAGGGGGCTTTCCTCGCTATGTGGAGCGTTGTGAGTCTGTCGTTGCCAATGGCTATGAAGGGTTTTCGTTAGCATAGAAAAAGAAATGCAACATAACATATTACTGTGTGGATTCGGCGCTTTTGGACAGCAGCATGCAACCGCTTGGCGCAGTGTATCTCCAAAGTCGAGGTTATTACTGGCAGATAAGCACCCTTTAGCACGGGACTTGGCTTTGAGAACTGGATTTGAACAAGAGGATATTTGTCATGATTATAGAGATCTTATCGATAAGGCAGATATCGTAGATATCGTGACGGCATCCGATAGTCATTACCCAATAGCACTAGAAGCTTTGAGAGCTAAAATCCCAACTATAATCGAAAAACCAGCTGTAAAGACATTAAAGGAAGCACAAACGCTAGAAGAACTTTCGCAAAATAATGCGATCCCTGTCCAAATCCAATTTCTCTTAAGAGCGCACCCTCTGGTAATTGAGGCAAAAAAGATTTTGAAAAATGGAGGGATTGGTCGATTACTCGCAATGGATGGGATTTTCACAGGCTGGAAACGAATGCGATCAGACTCAAGTATTTTAGAGAATGATGGTGTCCATATGCTCGATCTAATGAGGTTTTTCTCCGAGGTGAAACCCATTGATTTTGAGATCATAGGCGATGAGTTACTCGGGGGAAGCGTTCCTGAGACGATCCATCTTCGTCTTGATTATCCAAGAAAGGTGAAAGGATATTTAAGACTTGGAATTATGTTTGGCGGAAAGCAAACAGATCCTTATCTGGCGGGGTCACTCACAAAAAAACAGCTTACATTGATAGGTGGTAAAGGTTCCATCGAACTCGATTTTAACGAAAACACTATGGAAGTTACAGATGTTGAATATAAAGAGACTACTGGAGGCTTTACACCATTCGTTAACGGCGTGAGAGCTAGAAAGTGTCCAAATATCACGCCTTTAACTCTGCTCGAACAGTGTTTCAAACATTTTTTAAGGACTATTGAACATAGGGCCCCGGTCCTGTGTGGCCTAAAAGAAGGGGCTGTTGAGATTACCGAGCTATTAGAATTAGCACGTGAACGTCTTGCGAACTAAATCATTATAAAATATTGTCCAGTAACGAATAGAAATAAAATATAAACAGAGCTAATCCAATAAGCTTCCTCACTTGGGATTTGGAGGGTATCGTGAAGTTTGGTGTTATGATGTTCACGACTGATTATTCAATGGCTGCGCCTGAGTTGGCTCTTGCTGTTGAGGAACGAGGGTTTGAGTCGTTGTGGCTTCCCGAGCACTCACATATCCCTTTGCCGCGGGCGTCCCCATGGCCAGGCGGAGGTGACCTTCCGAAAATGTATTATGACGTCATGGACCCGTTCGTGTCGCTTGGTGCAGCGGCGGCAGTTACAAAACGTATAAAACTAGCGACGGGTATTTGCCTTGTGGTCCAACGCGACCCTATTCAGCTTGCTAAAGAAGTTGCCACCCTTGACCAATTATCAAATGGTCGATTTCTGTTTGGTATCGGTGGTGGGTGGAATGCCGAAGAGATGGCAGATCACGGAACTACAGATTTCAAGGGACGTTTTAAGTTAATGGATCAACGTGTTGAGGCGTTACGAACTATTTGGACTCAAAACAAACCTGAATTTCATGGAGAGCTTGTTGATTTTGGACCCATGATGACTTGGCCCAAGCCCGTTCAGAAACCACATCCGCCTATCATCGTTGGGGGCGGTTTCCCATATGGTGCTAGACGAGCAATTGCCTACGGCGACGGGTGGATGCCTATTGGCGACCGTGTTGACGTTGTTGAATTACTTCCTCGTTTCCGGCAAATGGCTGCTGAAGCTGGCAGAGAGCCAGATACATTACCGGTTACATCATTTGGTCTGCAGCCAGAAAATGATATTGTTTCCAAAACGTCCGATGCTGGGATTGATAGAGTAGTTTTTGGCTTGCCCCCAGAAAAAGCCGATACCATACTTCCAATACTTGATAAGTTTTCTGCTATGGCGGAAAAATATTCGTAATAGTTTTATTGAGTTGGGTCGGGGTTTTTTTACCCTGCCCATGAAGAAATTGAGGATAGTAGCAATCGATACGATATTGATTGGCGATCTAATCAATCATACAGGTGATTGTAAGTTGTAAAAAGCTTCATCAACATAGGAACATCGCCAATTGATGGGAGGTGCGGATGGATTATGATTACATAATAGTGGGTGCTGGCTCCGCAGGGTGTGTTTTGGCTAATAGATTGTCGGAGGATCCGCACAATCGTGTATTGTTAATCGAGGCAGGCCCTGTAGATCGAAACGTTTGGATCCATATCCCTCTCGGTTATGGAAAAAACGTCAATAACCCAACTTTAAATTGGTGCTATGAAGGCGAACCGGAACCGTATTGCCATGATAAAAAATATTTTTTGCCTCGTGGGCGCGTCCTTGGAGGATCAAGCTCAATTAATGGTATGGTCTACGTGCGAGGACAGGTCGATGATTTCAATCACTGGGCGCAACTAGGGAATCAAGGGTGGTCTTTTGAGGATGTATTGCCATATTTCAAGAAATCGGAAGATAATTCCAGAGGAGAAAGCGAACTAAAGGGTGCGGGGGGACCTCTTGCAGTATCTGACGTGTCAGAGCCAAATGCCTTATGTAATGCACTGATTGAAGCTGGGTCTGAGATAGGGATTCCCAGAAATAACGATATCAACGGTCTTGATCAGGAGGGGATTGGTTACCATCAAGCAACTATTCGAAATGGCCGACGGTGCAGTGCAGCCCGGGCTTTTTTAGACCCAGCAAAAAAAAGAAATAACCTGGACATACAGACAGGCGCATTGGCCCAAAAAATTTTATTCAATGGAAAAGAGGCTGTCGGGCTCAAGTATATAAAGAATGGCGTTTCACAGGTAGTAAATGTGCGGCGTGAAATTATTTTGTCAGGAGGCGCTTTTAATTCGCCTCAACTATTAGAATTATCAGGCGTGGGACAGCCAAAGATTCTAAAAAATGTAGGTATACCTATTGTTCATGAATTGAATGGTGTCGGTCATGAATTACAGGATCACCAAATTGTGCGAATGAAATGGCGTATTTCACAAAATGTGACCTTCAATGAACAGGTTCACGGATTGCGTGCTCTATATTCGGGGCTAAGGTATCTATTTAATAGGTCAGGTGTTTTAAGCATGCCAACGTTGCCAATTAGTGCTTTCACCAAGACGCGGAATGAGCTCGCAACGCCAGACTTACAAATACAAGTTTTCCCTGGCACCTATGAAAATCTGGAGGCAAGAAAATTAGATGTTGATCCAGGTGTTACATTGGGTGCAACTTTACTTCGTCCAGAAAGTCGGGGTTGGGTCCATATCAAATCAAATGACTCCAATGAGGCACCAGCCATTTTCCATAATTTATTAGAAACCGAAGCAGATCGTAGTTCTGCTGTTTTGGCAATGAAAATATGCCGTAATCTAATGGAGGCGGCTCCTATGCAAAAATTTTACAAGGAAGAATTAATGCCCGGAAAAGATATCGATGGAGATCAAAGCCTTCTGGAGGCCGCGCGGGATCTTATCCAATCGAATTGGCATCCCACAAGTACTTGCCGAATGGGGAAGGACAAAAATGCTGTGGTTGATCAGCGACTACGTGTTCATGGATTAGGAAAATTACGAGTTGCTGACGCTTCGATAATGCCTACGACAGTATCAGGAAATACAAACGCAGCGACCATAATGATAGGGGAGAAAGCGTCTGATATGATTTTGACTGATGCTCGCAGATAAAAATTTTGCTAGTTTTTATTAGCATATGCTTTAAATAACAGTGCCTATTGATTACTCTAAATTATTTGTTTTGTGACTTTTTTAATGAAATTTCAATGAAAAATTTATTTAATAATTATATCTTAGGTCCGCTCCCCGAGACCCCATCATTGACTGCAAGCGTGGTTGGGCAGGACCAAGAAGGTTCAAAAATCACTACGTCCGTTGTTATAGAACGCCCGCTGACGATTTTTTTGAATAGCCAAGAGATCGTCACAGTCATGACTGTTGGTGATTACCCAGATATGCTTGCTGTTGGTTTTTTGTTAAATCAAAATATGTTGCGTGTTGACGACGAGATAATTTCGATTGATTTTGACGATGACCTCGACGTTGTCATTGTTAGAACAAAAAGGGAGACTAATTTTGAGCAGCAACTGAAGAAAAAAACTTTGACGTCTGGATGTGCGCAAGGAACCGTATTCGGCGATTTAATGGAAAAGTTTGAAAAAATATCCATAGGCTCATCAGCTATTTTGAAAACAACATGGCTATATGCTTTATCCCGGAAAATTAATTCTACCCCAAGTTTATATTTGAAAGTAGGAGCTATTCACGGCTGTGTATTATGCAAAGAAGATCAACCATTGATGTATATGGAGGATGTTGGCCGTCATAATGCCATTGATAAAATAGCAGGCTACATGTTCTTAAACAAAATAAGTGCTAAGGATAAGGTTTTTTATACTACAGGTCGTTTAACTAGTGAAATGGTTATCAAAACTGTTCAGATGGGTATACCGATTTTAATATCGAGATCTGGGTTTACAGCTTGGGGTGTTGAATTGGCTAAAGAGGCGGGGTTGACATTGATAGGCAGAGCAAAAGGCCGTCGGTTCACCGCATTGAGTGGATTAGATCGACTTATATATGATGCTGATCTGAAGAAAATTGACGATGAACCGGGAAATATTAGACGCAAATCTGCTAATGAAGCGAATGGTCGATAGCATGGCTTGCGAAAATATTGTGGGAATTTTACTGGCAGGAGGGAAATCGCGCAGAATGGGTGGAGGGGACAAGTGTCTCCTGCAGCTGGGGGGGAAAACAATTCTGCAACACGCCATTGATAGAGCCACACCACAAGTCGGTAATCTAATTTTGAACATTAATGGAGATCCAGATCGCTTCAACCACTATAATCTCAATATTGTTTCCGATGATATAGGCAACTTTGCAGGACCCTTGGCGGGTGTGTTGACTGGGATGCATTGGGTAAAGGAGAACCATCCGGAATGTAAGTGGATAGTTACTTTTCCAACAGACACCACGTTTTTCCCAATGGATCTTGCCTCTAAGCTTTACGATGCAGTTTCAGATAATAAAGCAGAACTGGCTTGTGCGGCGTCTGGAGGCCGTCATCATCCTGTTTTTGGTATTTGGCCTGTTGATCTTTTTGCAGCTTTAAAGGTTGCCATGATAGACAACGGAGTTAGAAAAATAGATGACTGGACCAGTGGTTATAACTTGAAGACAGTTAAATTCGAATTTAGGAAGATCGACCCGTTTTTTAACATTAACAGACCAGAAGACTTTCAATATGCTGAAACCCAGTTTGCTGGGATCACAAATTAAACAGATGAAGCCGCTTCGATGCTCGCTTTTGCGGCCATTTGGATAATGGCATCAGAATCAATTCCATAAGTATTATATAGGTCGGGTAAATTACCCGACTGACCAAACTCCGTTAGACCGAGAGAGTATACTTTTCGTCTTGATGCTGCCCCAATCCATGACAAACTGGCTGGGTGTCCGTCCTGCACAGTAATAATAGCTGCGTTCTTTTCAAGTTTAGACAAAAGGCTAACAATATGTGGGGGAAGTCCATTACTTGAATTGGTTAATGACTTTTGCCATTCGTGATAAAGCCGGTCGGATGAGGTTATCGCTAGTAGCCCAAGCCCCGGAATATCTTCTTTTAATGCGTTGAAGGCATCCAATACCTCTGGAATAACTGGCCCGGTGTAGACTATGGCAAGAGGA
>CALIMD010000080.1 GCA_938028645.1 uncultured Alphaproteobacteria bacterium | reverse complement strand
TAGGAGGTTTTCAAATTTATTATCAATGCTGGAATTATTAGCCCCAAGGCGAGTAATTCATTTATGCCAATTGTTTCTGTTAATAGGATAGAACTTGCAATCACTCCAACAATTGGAACCGCCAGCGTTCCCATTCCAGAGACTGATGCTGGAAAGATCTGAAGTATACGGAACCACAAAAAATAAGCTAAAACATTAGCAATTAAAATTAAGAATATAAAAGTTCCCAGTGTTAATAATGTAATTTCTCTCCAAGCAGTTTCAGCCCCGAGTATTAACCAAAAAGGTATCAGCGGCACTGTCCCTATAAGAAGTTGCCAGCCGGCTATAACAGTCGGGTCAGTTGCCCAAATGCGTCGTTTCATCCAAACAGTTCCCAATCCAAATGAAATTGCACCAACTACAGTGCATGTGGCTCCAAGACCAGGGGCCGTGAGGTGGCTAAAGTTTTGACTCAACAAAACGGCAAGCCCAGCCATTCCCAAAATAAGCGCTATTAATCTTTTTAACGATAGCGGTTCCTTCAATATATACCAGGCAAACAGCATCGCCCAAAGGGGCATCGTATAGACGATAACGACTGTTCTGCCGGCGCTGAAATAATGAACGCCAAACGTCATGCATATCTGAAAAATCGTCATATTCAATAAAGCGGCTATGATGAGGTCTCTATAGTATTCTTTTGGGATTTTAAGTTCTTTTTTTCCGAGGAAACCTAATATCAATAATAAAGCGCCAGCCGCTCCCATAATTAATGTTCTACTTGTCCAAATATCGAGTTCACGCAGCATTATTTTGGTGGCAGGATAGCTAAACCCCCAACAAAACCAGAGTGTTACGAGGAAAAGAATACCAGTTTTGTGTGGTGCGAGTGAGTTCATATCTAAGAGGGGATAAATGGTTGACGCAGTCCCGCCTGCACTAACAGGGGCATAACTTCGTCGATCCATTGTTGTGCTTCCTGTAGGTAGTCGACCCAGGACAATAATATTCCATCAACTCCCATTTGGGATAATTTTTCTATATCGGAGACAATCTGCTCTGGGGTTCCAACTAGAGGATAGCCACCGTGTCCTGCTTTGAAATGGTATTTGAAATCATCTAAAACTGCTGGCTCAAGTGTTTTGGATTGTAAACCAAAAATGTCCAACATATTTTTCACTGCTACATCGTCACCTTTTTCAACAACATAATGGTGGAGATAATCTTTCGCCTCTTTCTCGGTATCTCGGCATACTACATAAGCATGGATCCAGCACTGGGAACTTCTACCCAAGTCACTCGCCAACACTTTTAAATTATTGATCTGCTTTATATCGCTGGTGTCATCTTTTTGACGTAGCATGACAAAATTCATGTCAGCGTGTTTCGCAGAAAAAATTTGCCCTTGAGTGGATGACCCTGCATTCATTATGGGTAGTCTTGGTTGTTGGAGCGGTTTTGGTTCGCTCCATAAGGCTTTGCCCTCAAAAAAATGGCCTTGAAAATCAAACTCTTTAGTTTCTATCCAAAGGCGCTTTACTAACTCAATCCACTCTGATGCGTACTCGTAACGTTGATCATGTTCACGCCAAAGACTGTTGAACATTTGAAATTCATTTTTGAACCACCCCGCAACTAAATTTATTGCAAATCTTCCATTTGAAATATGATCTATTGTTGCTGCCATTTTTGCTGCAGCTACTGGATGAATAAGTGGCGCGTGAACCGTCGCAAAAACAGTACAGTGTTCTGTGATGGCACTAATGCCGGATGCCCAGGTAAAACTTTCAAAAGTGCGGTTATTAAAATTGGTGTCGCCTCCGTATCCTTTCCATCTTCCTACCGGCAGAAGTACTTCCATTCCGGAGTTATCAACCATCCTAGCTAAGGTGGCATTATCGGACCAAGTCATTGGCCAAACACCATCCGCCATAGTTACCGTAGAACCATGAGAGCAGTTAAAAGCCATAACGCCGAGCTTCATAGTGTTGTCATTGAAAAGTTGATTTTTCATTAGGATAAACTATTCGCTTAAATACTTTTATTCCAATGAAAATATTGGTAATTATTTTACAGAATAAATTTCAATTCCCAGAACGCAAAGAATTTCTAAGCTATGAGGTGTTATAGTGGCCATAGAAAAAAGACCCTTTGGACGAACAGGGCACATGAGTTCAGCTGTTATTTTCGGAGCTGCAGCCCTTGGTCGAGTTGACCAGTATACAGCGGACAAAACACTCGACTTACTTTTAGAATATGATGTAAATCATCTCGACACCGCTCCAGCTTATGGTGATGCTGAAATTCGTATGGGGCCATGGATGGACAAGTACCGGGATAGTTTTTTTCTGGCCACAAAAACGCGAGCTAGAGATTATCAGTCAGCGAAGGATAGTATCCAGCAATCCTTAGACAGGTTGCGGGTTAATACTATTGACTTGCTTCAACTCCACGCCTTAATCCATCCTGATGAGTGGGATTTAGCGATGAGTGATGATGGAGCCTTACGAGCTTTGATTGAGGCCCGGGAGGCAGGCCAGGTTCGATTTATAGGGGTGACCGGGCATGGATGGAATGTGGCAGCCATGCACCGGCGTTCAATTGCACATTTCGATTTTGATTCGATTTTGATGCCATACAACTGGGTGACCTCACATCATGTGACGTACGGAAAGGATTTTGAAGAGACATTGAAATTATGTAACGAGCGGGAAATCGCTGTGCAGACTATCAAAAGTCTTGCGCGTGGACCGTGGGCGGCCGGTATATCTAAGCGAAGAGCAACATGGTACGAACCGTTAGAGGCAGATGAGGATATCAAGACTGCAGTCAATTTTGTTCTGGCACGTCCAGGCATATTCCTTAATTCCGTTGGTGATGTCGGACTTCTTCCTTCCTTGCTAAGGGCAGCTAGCGAGAGAATTGAGTTGCCAGATCCGAATGTCATGGAGGCGCATAGTCAGAGAACTGGTCTTTCTTCTATCTTTGGGATTTAACGAGAATGGAGTTTGATACAAAAATAGCAATAATACTGAGAGAAAATTTAGCTACCTGGCAAAAGTTGAATGTAACGAGTTTTCTTACTTCTGGAATCCTGGGTGCGAATCCTTCTTTATTAGGCGAGGAGTACAGGGATGCGGCAGGTAATTTATACTCGCCTCTACTGATCCAGCCTGTGATTGTATTGTCATGTGGCGAGCAGAAGTTACAAACTATTCATCGTCGTGGATTGGAAAGAGAAATAAGATTTTGTTTATATATTGACGATATGTTTTCTACTGGCCACGATGAGGCAAACAGAGCGACTGTTGCAGTAAGGAAACCGGATGATTTACCTATTGTTGGTCTCGCTTTAAGAGAAGAGAGAAAATTAGTTGATAAGATAACCAAAGGGGCGAAGATGCACCCTTAGCCATATTAACAAAGGACACGGGATATGAGCGCTGAGAAGAGACTGAAAGATTTAAACATAATTTTACCTAAATCATCCCCACCTGCGGGCTCCTATTCCAAAGTTGTCGTCCTGGATGGGATGGCCCATTTATCAGGTCAGGGCCCAAGAAATTCTGATGGCTCACCGATTACCGGCCAAGTCCCATCAATTTGCAGTCTTGAAGATGCTATCGCGGCTGCGCGCAATGTAGGCTTATATACCTTATCTGCTTTGAAAGAAGAATTGGGATCATTGGACAAGGTCCAACGAATTATCCGTACTTTTGGAATGGTGAATTCAGCTCCTGGGTTCTCTGAGCATCCAAAAGTAATAGATGGTTTTTCTAATTTAATGATCGAAATTTTTGGCGAGGCCGGAAGAGGAGCAAGATCTGCTGTTGGGATGAGTTCGTTACCTTTTAACATAGCCGTAGAAGTCGAAATGACGGTAAAGCTCGTAGATTAACTCAAAGCATATATAAATGTCCGTTTTCTACAGCTAGCCGTTTTGATTTTGTTCAAGATGCTTCTCTATAGTAATTTTTTCTCTATACAACACATAGAGACCTGCTCCCAAAATCAAGGTCATTCCAGCGAACCCATTGTAGCTGGGAAAATCTTGCCAAAGCAGATATCCAAGAACGACGGACATCGGCAAGGAGACATACTCAAATGGAGCAATAAGGTTTGCCTCTCCTAAACGATAGGCTTGGCTTAGTAGATAACTTCCAAAACCACTAGTTAGTCCCAGAACTAGAAAAATCCATAGATCACTTTGAGCTGGAATTATCCAAGCTCTAAAAAGAAAATCCAAGCTAGCATGGCCCATATTAGAAAATTTTCCGTCACCGATGAGGAGCCCTATAATAAGGCTAACGACAACAAGAGTACTTTGATTATAAAATGTCATCGTGGATGCTTTATCAGTAATTCCCAGTTTGCGGGTGAGCATCTGCATGAGCGCATAGGCTAATGCTGCAATTAAGGGTAATAAGGATGCCCAATCAAATATACCTGCCGTAGGCTCCATCATGATAATGACCCCTGAAAGTCCAATAATGACCGCAAGCCATCGTCTTGGCCCCACCTTTTCTTTGAGAATAGGTATAGAGAGAACCGTTATAAAAAGTGGTGCTACAAAAAAGATCGCTATAGCTTCTGCTATTGGCATAGCGGCAACTGCCATAAATAATGCCATATTCGCAATAATTAATAATCCCCCCCTAGTGAGTTGAAGTCCCAAATGCCTCGTTTTCATCAGTTGAAGACCACCATCCATCACGATAATCGTGATGGCGATTACAAGGCCTATGGCACTTCGAATGAACATAATCTGATGAAGAGAATAATCAGGGCTAAGCCATTTGACGGTGCTATCCTGGATCGTAACAATGACCATTCCGATCAATATACAATAAATGCCTCTGAGGTTATCATTTGAATCGGATGGGATAGCGTTATGCATGTTTTGCCAAGGATTGATTTTCAAAAATAGACAGAAATCTGATATTGATAGGTATTTCGCAAAAAATAGTAGCAGTAGTGTCGACCGAAACTGTTTGTCTATCAACAATAGTATTTTTTATATGTAAAGAGGATTATTATAATGGAACAAACACGGTTAGAAGGCAGAAAAATTCTTGCAGAAGCTCTCGGAGATAAATATCTAGAAAATCGCGATGAAACGACAAACGATTTTAATCGACCGCTACGCGAATTTTCCGAAGCCGCGGCTTTTGGAATGATTTGGAGCCGTCCGGGGTTAGAAAAGAAGTTTCGCAGTATGCTTTGCTTAGCAATGTTGACGGCGCTAAATAGGCCTCACGAGCTCGAGTTACATTTGATGAGTGCAATCAATAATGGTTGCTCATTGGAAGAAATAAGAGAAACGCTTCTGCACACAGTTCCTTACTGTGGAATACCAGCAACATTGGATGCTATAAAAGTGGCTGAGAAGTTCCTTTTAGAAAAAGGACTGTTGCCAATGGAGCCTAATGAGTAGGTTACCGCAAGCAAGTTTAGATAAATTTATAGATTTTTAAGTATCAAAAAATTGGAGCTAATATGACGTGGCGTTTAGGTGTTGATATAGGTGGCACATTTACGGATTTTGCGTTGCTTGATCAAGCAGGACAGAAGCTTGCAATTCATAAACAACTTACAACGCCTTTAGATCCATCTGCGGCTGTTGTTGATGGAATTAATGAAATTTTAAAAAAGAATAATGTGTCGATTGCGGATGTATCTGTGATCGCCCATGGTACGACCCTTGTCACCAACGCTGTTATTGAACGAAAAGGCGTATTAACAGGAATGTTGGTTACGAGCGGTTTTGAGGATATTTTAGATACTGGTATGGAGCAGCGTTATGAGCTTTTTGATCTGCGCATTACGTACCCTGAGCCGCTTGTTCCACGTAATTTACGAAAGGGTGTTTCTGAACGGATACACTTCAACGGAGATATCGAAACAGAGATTGATATGGAACAGGTTCTTGGCGCAACCAACGAACTTGTGGAAACTCACAATATCAAGGCGTTGGCGATTTGTTTTTTGCACAGTTACGTTAATTCTTCCCATGAAATCTCCGTTGTTGAATTTCTCAAAAATGAATTTCCAGACCTTTATGTATCTGCATCGTCTGAAGTTTATCCTAATATGAGGGAGTTCGAGCGTTGGACGACTACTGCAATTAATGCATACACCCGACCAATGACAGATCATTATCTTCAAAAATTGGAAAGCAACTTAAACAATTTAGGTTTCGAAGGGCAATTATACATCATGACTTCCAGCGGTGGCATGTTATCTCCTACAACCGCTAGAAGGTTTCCTGTTCGCCTTCTCGAATCGGGGCCGGCTGCGGGTATGTTGATGTCGGCAGTTCAAGGCAAAGCTTTGGAACTTCCTAATATTCTGTCATTTGACCTGGGAGGAACTACTGCAAAGGGAGCACTAGTTCGAGATTATAAACCACTCAAAAGTGAGCAGATGGAAGTAGACCGAGTTAACGAGGCGAGGAAAGGAAGCGGTTTCCCATTGCGGATCCCGGTTCTTGATATGATTGAAATTGGTTCGGGAGGCGGTTCGATAGCTGGTATTGACGACCGTGGCTTACTTAAAGTAGGGCCTCGTAGCGCAGGAGCTAACCCCGGCCCGGCATGTTACGGTAAAAATGGTGAGAACGCCGCACTTACTGATGCAAACTTAATGCTTGGTTATCTCGATCCCAATTTCTTCCTGGGGGGAGAAATGAAATTAGACAAGCGGGCATCTGAGGTGGCTATAGAGAAAAATGTTGGTTTGCCATTAAATTTGTCTACGTTAAGAACTTCCTGGGGAATACATGATAGCGCAAGCGAAGATATTGCCCGGGCCTTTCGCATCCATGCGGCCGAACGCGGTTTTGATTATCGTAACGCTACAATGGTTGCTTTTGGTGGATCTGGGCCATTGCACGCTATGGGCGTGGCAGAAAAACTAAAAATTCC
>CALIMD010000079.1 GCA_938028645.1 uncultured Alphaproteobacteria bacterium | reverse complement strand
GGTGCAAGTACAATCCTTGCAATTACCCCGATACCCGTAACGAGAGCAATACCGTTTATAAATAACTCTGCCAGCTCTGCCGACTGAATTGATCTGGGGAACAGATTTAATACTAAATGACCCGCCATCAAGATCGCAACCACAGAGGTTGCCTCCAAAATACCCCGTAATAGTCCTGTCATCAACCGGTCTCGAATTGTCTCAGACGTAGCTGCCCTTAATCGATTAATAGTTCGTTTAAACGCTAGGTTGATTAACCATTTTGCTGAGAGCGCTATAAAAATAGGGAATAGGATCCCCGCAAAAATAAGTTCCAACCAATATTCTTGCTGTTTTTTAGTCGATAGCTGGTAGATTATCCATTGAGGAATATCACCAATATTGTTTACATTCTTAATTGTCTGCGTCAATGCATTGAAAAATTGTTCCGTCTGCACTCCCGCCGCCCGCATTAAATTACCCCCAAAATCATGGGAATTTGAGCTTTCTCTCTTCAAGTCATCCGATCTATTTTTTTTATCGGATGCAGTTTCCTGATCATTTCCAGCGACTATTTGCTTCAAACTATCCAGAAAGAGTTCTCGTTTGACCGGGTTTTCAATAACCTCTATTAAATTCTCCACAGTTTGGGTGGCTGAAACCGATGTCGTATGATTTTCCTTTGCATGGCCAGCCTCAACTTGCGATAGGGCTAAGCAACCCACAATAATTATCCAGATAAATCGACTCACAAACTGGCTCTCTTTTCGCATCTTAAATGACTATAATACTCTTGAAACATTTCAAACCTTTAATCTCAAAAAAGAAACTACATTTCTTTCGTATAATCTAAAGGTTTGAATCGTCTGCCGCAATTATTGGTTCTAGCGCCGGATTACCTAAAACCAGGTCGGCTCCCTTCTCTCCTATCATCATCGCACCGGCGTTTAAATTAGCAGACAACATTGAAGGCATAATAGACGCGTCAATGACGCGAAGGTTCGCTATTCCTTTAACGCGCAAATTGTCATCTACTACTGCCATTGGATCACTATCAGGTCCCATCCTACATGTTCCCATTACGTGATATGTTGTACTGCCCCAATGCCTAGCAGCATCCAGCAATTCATCATCACTTTCAATTTCAGAGCCCGGGTATTCTTCCCCATCAAAATAAGGACACATAGACTTGGTATGCATCAAACTCCTAGCCAGTCTCATAGCTTTGATCGTAACGGCACGGTCGCTTTCTTCGGATAAATAATTAGGCTGTATTATCGGTTTTTCGAATGGGTCTGCCGACCGCAACCGGACCCAACCTTTACTATCTGGTCTGTGTTGCCAAGCGGCAACTGTAAATCCGGGATGGTCCGCTAGGAGACCGTGTTTTCCCAACTTATAACTCGCCGGTGCAAAAACAAATTGTATATCGTTATTTTTAGCAACTGGATCAGAGTGCCAGAACCCATAAACCATTGAGGGGCTAAGGTTCAGGATACTTTTCCCACCAATAAAATATTTGGCAATCTCTCCAAGAAGCTTCACTCCCTTTGATTGTTCATTAATTGTTTCTATTCCTTTGACGCGAGCACAAAAACGAGGGGCATAATGGTCACGTAAATTCTCCCCTACACCAGCTAATTCGTGGACAACTTCGATACCCAAAGCTCTCAAGAGCGCCCCAGCTCCAATACCAGATAGTTGCAGAAGTTGAGGAGAATTTATTGTTCCCCCTGATAAGATGACCTCTTTTTTAGCAAAAACTTTTGACAGCTCCCCTCCTCGTTCACCTTTACTAAATTCAATACCATGTGCCGTTTTATTATCTAGCAAAATTCGCGTTACGAAGGCATTAGTAAGAACTTTTAAATTTGATCTTTTTTTGGCTGGGTTTAAAAAAGCGCGAGCTGTACTAACTCTCCGTCGACGATAAGTCGTTCTTTGAACATAGGAAATACCCTCCTGAACAACACCATTATAATCCAGGTTTCTAGGGATACCGAGTTCCCCTGCACCCTCCATAAACGCCTCACACAAAGGATGCTTATAGTTCAAGTCGGTGACTTGCAGGTTACCGTCCCTACCACGAAATGTATCATCACCATCACCCACCCGTTGTTCGCATTTCTTAAAATACGGCAAAATATCGGCATAGCCCCAGCCTCTATTGCCTCTTTGGGCCCAGGAGTCGTAATCCAGCCGCTGTCCTCTGTTATAAATATGTCCATTGATAGAGCTAGAGCCACCAAGAGTTTTACCTCTTGGGACATCGATAACACGATTGGCAGTCCAATACGTAGGTTCCGCCTCGTACATCCAGTTTATTTTTGGATTATACAGTGTCTTTATAAAACCAGCCGGAATATGAATAAATGGATTCCAATCTGGCGGCCCTGCCTCTAGCAGACAAACTGTATTTTTTCCACTTTCTGTAAGGCGATTGGCTAAGATGCATCCAGCTGATCCCGCACCAACCACAACATAATCAAATTCAGATGACATCTAATGTCTCCACTAATCGGATATAATTATGGGCTCCAGCGCAGGCTTATCGAGGATCATATCGGCTCCCTTTTCTCCAATCATCATCGCTCCTGCATTTAAATTTGCTGATAACATTGTTGGCATAATTGAGGCATCAACAACTCTTAAATTATCAATACCTCGAACGCGCAATTTTTCATCCACTACGGACGTCGGATCACTAGATGGTCCCATCCTACAGCTCCCCATTACATGAAAGGTCGTTGTCCCACGTTCGCGAGCAATCTGTAATAACTCATCATCTGTCTGTATATGATCCCCTGGGTATTGTTCGAACTCAAAATATGGCGCCAATGGCTCGGTTCTCATTAATCGACGCGCTAGTCTCATTCCCGCAATTAAAACCTTTCTATCCTCCTCGGCCTCAAGGTAGTTTGGTTGGATTACGGGAGCCTCAAAAGGATTGTTCGACCTAATCTTAACGAAGCCGAGGCTTTCAGGACGTTGTTGCCACGAGGCTATTGTAAACCCAGGCTGGTCATCCAATTGGCTCTGCACTCCCTCTTTGTAGCTTGCAGGAGTGAATGTCAGTTGCAAGTCATGATTTTTTACCGATTCATTGGAATGCCAAAAACAATACACCAATGTCGGACTAAGATTCACAATACTTTTTGCCCCCAACAAGTATTTTACTACTTCCCCCCAAAGCCTTGGCCCTCTGGCCTTTTCATTGATAGTGGTTATATTTCTGGCTCTAGCGGTAAATCTTGGGGCGTAATGGTCTCTCAAATTTAAGCCAACGCCCGGCAGATCGTGCTGAACCTCTATACCATGGGTTTTGAGCAGATCACTGGGACCTATACCCG